>LVAZ01000096.1 GCA_001603055.1 Victivallales bacterium Lenti_02 | reverse complement strand
CGAAATAACCCCATTTTTCGCCAGTGTCTCCAGCATATACCAATGTGCTTCCCGGGGCATAGCGTGCGGCAAAAACCTCGACGACAGACCGGATTAGCTCGCTGTGCGGACCGGGGCTGAGACGGATTGGCTCCCCATGATGAAGGCACACGGCTACCTCTTGCTGGGTCCGTGCTCTTGCATAGCGTGCGGCAAGCGTTTCTCGGATGGCGAGGTACTCTGCCAGATTGGTCTGCCACTCACCGCCGGTTCCATAAGTTCGCAACAAGGCCAAGGCAGTTGGTTCGATCTGGTACACGGCTTTGGGGCTGTTCACTGGTCGGTCGGGCTGGTCTGGATTGTAGCATGCGAGACCCGCTTGGACGAACTGATGCATGGTCTGTCGCCGCACGGTTTCCCGAGTGTTCGGAGCATAGGTCTTTCGATAGTTCCGGCGTATCCAGTCTATTATCGGGGTGATCCCGATGCGTGGGTTACTTGCTTCCGGCCAGGTTTTACCAGGAACGAGATCAAGAAGAGCAAGGAGGCAGAGAGCGGATCGTTCGTTCTGTTGGGCACGGGGCATGTCCAAGGCCGAGAGAATGGCAAGGGCATCTTCCAGATGCTTTGTACGCTTTCCGCTCATCCCACTCTCCTCCTGAGTTCTGCGTCAATCATCTCTTGGCTCAGGTCCCGCTGCCGCATGGACCATTCGCCGAGCGCCTGCAATGTCTCTCTGTCAGGATAGGTGAGATTGCGCAAATCGGTTGCGTTCACCTGGGTGTGCCCGTTGAAGCGGCGAAAGCACGTATCCACCGCTGTTGTGTTGAGGTAACTAGCTAGGCCATAGGCCAGAGATTCTGGCAGACCTTCCTTGCGGCAATGAAATACGTTGAGGTGGTTCTCGAAACCAATCATGCTTGCCCCTTGCAGACCTGCCGGGTCTACGACGCTGGCCACGATGCGCCGTTTTTCCTCCTTGGCCGACAGCCGTCGGACAACCGTATAGAAGCCGGTCGGATATAACCATCTCTCGGTGTGGGAATTGCGTTCGATCGCGTTCGCTTTCCGAAAGCCGATTATTGGCCATGTGAAGGAATTCTCGGCGAAATGCCCAGGATAGAGCAGGGGCACTGATTGGTCGGCGGGCATGGCCTGGAGATAGGCTTTCTGACGGAAATCCACTACCGGGCCAGTGGAAACCTGGATGTCGAGGTCGTCGAGCGAGAAACAGGCAGAGGGGGGAAGGGCAATGTCATCGGCTTTGGCGGAAGGCAGATGGATGAAAAGCTGATGGTCGGAAAGGTCGACGACATCGGCGAACGGCCAAGTGTGAATCGTTATGTCGGAGAAGGAATCATCCGTGGAGATGGATATCTCCACATCGTTCTGTTGTCCGCCCCGTTCAAGGAGAAGTATGATGTTCTCCTGCAGGACATTGTCGTTCCGGAAGGCGCGGTCGCGACGTTCGAAGACGTGGACGCGCCGGAGCGCGGCCCGGGCAAGAATAAACTCGCGGAATGGGCGAAAGTATGGGCCATTGCAGAAACTTCTTGGCAGAATGGCGACGAGTTGCCCATGTGGGGCCAGGAGGGCAAGGGAGAGAGCAGCGAAGGCGGAGTACAGATTGACCGTTTCGATCCCAACTTGGCGCAGGGCGTTCCGATGCGGCGAGTCGTTGCGGATTTTCCGGTAGGGAGGATTCATGATGACGTGGGAATAACGGGGCAGGGGTGCAGTGAACAGGTTGCCAAGCAGCGAATCGACGGCAGCCCGGATGAAGTCTGTCGGTAGAACCCGAACGACACTCGCGGTATGGCGACCGGCTTCTTGAAGACTGTCCAGGAGATGGGGAACGATGACTTCGTCGATCTCGAATGCGTCTACCCGAATGTCGTCGAAGCACAACTCGCCGTTCTGGCAGCGCTCCAGGAAAGCGAGGCTAAGTGATCCAATGCCCGCGCCAGGATCAAGCAGACGGCAGTGTGTCTCCGTTGAGGGACGGAAGAGTGAGGCCATGAAACGGGCGATGGGGGACGGCGTGAAGAACTGTCCCAGGCGGGATTTCTTCGCGGTGTCCGTGGTTGCCGCAAGCTGCTGGCGAAGTTGGTCGGTTTCGTTTAGCAATGAGCGAATCCGTCAGGTTGGGGGAGAGGCTTTCTATTCCCCCACGTAGAGCAGGTCGAGGGCGCGGAGGGTGGCTTCGCCTTCGGTTTCGAGGAGGTTGAGTCTGAGTTTGCTCACGGCGAGGGCGGGGAAGCGGCGGATGGCCTTGTGGCCGATGTTCTCGCCCTGGGCGAGGTTGATCCAGACGCCCTGGTGGTTCACGTTGGCGTCGAGGGACCAGCGGCGGACATGCTCGCCGCCGACGAGGTCTTCCTGGATGACGATGTGGTCGGCGAGGACGGGTTTGGCGAATGAAATCTCCCAGCCGCCCTCGACGGGTTTGAAGTCGGCGAGGGTGGCGAGGGGCTGGCGGTCGAAGCGGCGGCGGATTTCGGCGCCGAATTCGAGCAGGCGGGCGGCGTCGGGATCGGGCAGCAGGCCGCGGCGGTCGGGGCCGATGTTGAGGAGCAGATTGCAGCCGCGGCCGACGCTGTAGTAGTAGAGGCCCATGAGTTCGTCGACGGACTTCACGGTGTCCACGTCGGCATCCTCGTAGAACCAGTTGCGGAGGCGCATGCGGCAGTCGCATTCGGCGGGGAGCCAGGTGGGTTCGGGCATGGCGTCGTGGGCGGTGGTGTCGACGGCGACGGGGACGCGGTCCACGGTGTTCCAGCAGGGGACGGGGGCGAGGCCGAGTTCGTTGCCGACCCAGCGGAAATTGGGGTCGCCCATGCTGAAGATGAGGACGTTGGGCTGCATGCGGCGGATTTCCCTGCAGATGCGGGGCCAGTCGTAGGTGTGGCCGGAGGAGCCGCAGCCGTCGAACCAGAGCACGTCGATCTCGCCGTAGGGCGCGAGGATTTCGGAGATCTGGTTGATGAAGTAGTCGTCGTAGGCCTTGGGGTCGTCGTAGGTCTTGTTGCCCCATTCGGCGGGGGAGTAGTAGAGTCCGGGCTTGATGCCGTGGCGGCGGCAGGCGGCGATGTAGTCGCGGACCACGTTGCCCTCGCCGTTATGCCAGGAGGAGGAGCCGACGGAGAATTTGGTGTACTTGCTGGGCCAGTTGGCGAAGCCGTCGTGGTGCTTGGCGGTGAAGACCATGTACTTGGCCCCGGCCTTGGCGGCGGTTTCGGCCCACTGGTCGGGGTTGAATTCGCCGGGCTGGAAGGCCTCGGGGTCCATGGGCTTGCCGTCCCAGTCCCGGTGGCCCTCGTGGAAGGAACGGATGCCGAAATGGAGGAAGATGCCGAATTCCCAGTCCTGGTATTCGAGCTGGCGGGCGGTGGGGATGGCGGTGGGCATGGAAAACTCCTCGATTTGCACGTGGACGAGCGTTTCCTTACCATACACGCCGCCCCGTGCCATGCGTCCCGCCAAGCCGCGATTTCGCCCGCAATTTCGCGCGTCTACAGGGCGAGGAGACGGACCGCGTTTTCCCTGGCGACCTTGCGGAAAACGGCGGGTTCGAGACGGCCCTGGTCGAGCAGGCCGAGGAGGAAGCCGGCCAGTGGCAGGGGCTGGTCCACGGTGCAGATGTCGGTGCCGAACATCAGCCGGTCCTGGAATTCGGCGAGGAAGCGGACGGCGTGGTCGGGGTCGCGCATCAGGGCGTTGGCACCGCTGCCGGCCGAGAGGTCCCCGTGGAGGTTCGGATACTGGCGGAAGAGGCGGGGCACCACGCCTTCCTCGCGCACGGGGTGCTTGGGGTAGCCGCTGCGGTGCCCCGGCGGGTCGAGGACCGCGATCTCGGCCCAGAATTCGGGGCCGTGGCCGAAGAATGTGAGGCGGGGGAAGCGTTGCAGGCATTCCTCGAACTGGGCCAGGCCGGGGTCGGCGTAGAGCCCGTAGGTGCCGCCGATGCGGTCGGCGGTGTCGAAGGTCACGGGCAGGCCGAGGGCCTCGGCATGGGCGAAGAGATTGAGGACGAGGGGGTGGTTGAAGGGCAGATTGGGCATGAATTCGCCGATGCCCTTGCAGCCCCGGTCCCGGTAGTGGCGCAGCCAGATGTCGAGGGGGGCGTCGGGGGAATTGGCGATGCCGCGCGGGTCGATGTTGCAGAAGGGGATGATGCGGCCGTTGGAACGTTCGGCCATTTCGAGGATGTCCTCGTTGGCCTGGGGCAGATAGACCTCGGGGCCGATCAGGGGCAGCACCACGCCGCGCTCGACCCCGAGCGCGTCCCAGCAGGCGAGCAACTGGTCCGGCTGGCAGAAGGAGAGGCGTCCGTCCTGGGGCGGTCCGGGCAGGCGGTAGGCATGGGCATGGATGTCGATGAACATGGCCGGGCTCCCGGGGTTCAATGGGTGAGCGCGTAGACCAGAATATTGGTGCCCAACTGGGTGTAGTAGACGTGGGCGTAGTCGCTGATTTCGCGGCTGCCGTAGTAGCGGAACACGCGCCAGCGGCCGTCGGGTTCCTGGACCCAGGCGGGCATGGCCTGGTTCTGGCAATAGACCACATCCTTGCCCCCGTCCTCGCGGGTGGTCTCGAAGCGCGCCCCGTCGTAGGCGGCGGTGCGGAGGGATTCGGACAGCCCCTCGGTGCCTTCGCGGATGCGGAAGCGGATGGTGGTGCGCCAGCCGCCCAGGGAGTTCCGGCCCCAGCCCATCGCCACAATCGGCGAGGCGAGCACGCCCACCCGCCCGTCCACATGCAGGGCGACCATCGAGTAGGTGCCGTCGGGCCATTTCTCGTTGACCACGTAGTCGCGCACCGTGTCGGGCAGGATCGAGGCGTCGGGCAGGCCCTGGTAGAAGGTGCGGTAGAGGGGGTGGGAGCGTTTGAGGGGCCGGAAGGTCTGGCCGGGCAGGACGGGGGCGAAGGCTTCCTTGAGCCGGGGGTCGGCGTCCCAGTCGGCGAAGCTGTGGTGCTGGCCGAATTCGGCGTTTTCGCGGAGGAATTCGGCGTTGATGCCGCCGTCGACGAAGAGGAAGCCGCCCCGCTCCAGGTATTTTTTCAGATTGCTCTGTTCGAGGGCGGTGAGGGTCCAGTCCTCGCGGTCGGCGAAATTGGCGTAGACGAAGGGATGGAGGAAGAGGCGCTCGTCCTCGAAATTGGCGAGAATGGTGGGTTCGGGGACGACGTTGAGGGTGGTTTTCTCGCGGATGTGCTTGAGCAGCGAAGGGAGGGCGTCGGCATAGCGGCGCATGACCGCGCGGCCGGGCGCGAGCTGGGCGATGCGGATTTCGGGACGGTCCGGCACGGCCGGGGCCGGGGGACCGTCGTCGATCGCGCGCAGGGCCGGGAGCAGCAGCAGGGAGAGGCAGGCGAGGATGCGATTAGACA
>LVAZ01000095.1 GCA_001603055.1 Victivallales bacterium Lenti_02 | reverse complement strand
CCCAAACCCCGCCCGCCACGCCACAAGCCCGCCACAAAGAACCCGTCCCCCTTTCCGGACTGTTGATGTCTTGGGGCTTCAAGGTGCCGCGGCTGCCACTTGGGGTGGTGTTGTTGGTGAGCTTGTGGTCGTGGACAGGAAGGCGGGAACAGTAACCAGAACGAACACAAGAGAGCTGGACGACCTGGAGGCAAAGTATGGACCTGTGTCGTTGACATGGGATGAAGATGCCGGTGCGTTGGTGTTTCTTATCCCTCCAGGTGTTTGTAGTCCGTTTGCTCCTAACCCCAGTCCGGGAACCGCGTTTGCAGAGGGGAACGCAAGCGGGGGATTGTCTGAAGCTCTGATGACCGAAGCCGCCATCTTCTTCAGCAAGAGACGTGCGGAAAAGGCTCAGAACGCCGCGAAAAAGGCTCAATGCCCAGCAGCAGCTGGCAGCGGAAGCAACGATCCAGATGGACCGGAAGATAAAGACAAGGGCGAAACCGAAAGAAGCACAACCGATGCAGGGAGTGGAGCGACTCGTTTCGTCAGAGGGGTTAAAATCAAGTCTCACGGCAAGGTGATCCATGAGGGCTCGGTCGATGTCGGGCCGACCTTGGATCGTATCAAGACCGGCGAGAGCTTCTCTCACCGTAATGACGGCTCCGTCTTTCAGAACCGCAAGGGGCTACTTCCGAAGAAGCCCGCGGGCTACTACCAAGAGTTCGTCCACCCCACACCCGGCGTGGTAGGCCCCGGTCCGCAACGGATCATTAAGGGCCAAGGGGGTGAGCTGTACTACACGCCTGACCATTACGAGTCCTTCGTACCGCTCAATCCAGGAGGGTGACCACATGCAGACGCCTGTTTTCACGTTCACCGATGAAGTGTGTCCCCGAGACGCAGATGAAGTCGTCGCTAGAATTTCTGCTGGTCTGAACTCACGTCAAGATCTCTTCTCGCAGCTCGCCGATCAACTGGCGTTCCCTGACTATTTCGGTCGCAACTGGGATGCGCTGTATGACCTTCTTCGCGACTTCTCTTGGCTCCGCGAGCACACAATCAGAATAGTACATGCTGACTGCCCGGAACTCGAAAGCGAGAGGCAACGAAGAATGTATCTCGATGTGCTCAAGGATGCGGTTCTTGACTGGAAACCTGGGGAAGAGCACACACTCCGGGTAACGTTCCCGCTCCACGCCCAAGGGGTCGTGACTGCACTTCTCAGTGAACGTCCGATATCCTGAAACCGTGGGGGCAACGGTGTCATAACCTCGCGGTCACAGGTAGTTACCAAGGGCCGCGGCGGGAGCTTGGGGACAGAGTTCTTTAGTGCTGTCAAGCGGTTTTCGCGATTTTTCTGCACGGCGAATTCCCTTCCGGCCCGTTGGCGGTCGGCTTTCGGGCTTGTCTGGATTCCCGGGTCGAGGCGGTTCCCCGGCTTCGCCCCGGACTTTGTCCGGCGCTACGCCGCGGCATGGGGAGAACGCGACGGCCGGGGAGGAATCCGTTTGTAGTACAGGCTTTAGCCTGCTGTTGAATTTTTTATGCGGCCTAACACACTTTATACGAAGGAAATGCATTGCTTCTGAAACTGATTTGTAGTGCAAAATTTCGCCTGTTGCTGGAGCGTCCAGCGGCCTGAAGGGCGTACTACAAACGAAGAGCCGCCGGGGACCTGCGGGTGGCCGGTGTTTTGCTCCCCGAAGCGGGAGCTACGTTTCAGCCCGGTCAGCATGGCCGGGTTCCCGAACCATGCCCACCCATCCTGACCGCGGAAGACGCGCGGGTCTGTCGCTCATCTTCAGAGAGAGCAGGTTCCTTTTCCCGGACAACCGGTTCCCGGCGATGCTCGCCGGGCTGACTTGTCGCTCGCCAACAGCGAGAAATCCGGGAAAACCAGTTTCTCCGAACCCTGAACTCCGAACTCTGAACCCTGAACTCTGAACTCTGAACTCTGAACTCTGAACTCTGAACTCTGAACAAGAACGATGTGCCGCCCCGTCAGGGCTCATGTTGTCTGGGACACCCAACCCAGGGCTCCGCTACGCTCCGCCCTGGGCTGGATATGGGTCGCCCTTGCAGGGCTGCAACAGCGGGAGCTTGGGGACGAGATATCCGGAGCTTGGGGATGGGCTTTCTATGGCAGTTTTGGCTTGACGGGGCCGGGGGTGGCGGGGTAGAATGGGCCGGGGGTAAGGGTGGGATTCCGAGTTTCTTGCGTGTTTTGGTGCTGGGCATTGGAGGAACGAGTCATGAGGACGGCGCGGGTGCGGTACGACCGGGAGATGTGCTACTACCACCTGATGAACCGGGTGGCGGGCGAGGCGGGCTACT
>LVAZ01000595.1 GCA_001603055.1 Victivallales bacterium Lenti_02 | reverse complement strand
GGCGTGGCGCGCGTGGCGCGCTGCCCGGGGCGGGCTATCTTTGCCGGAAACGGGCGGGCCGCCCCCGCCGCCCGGAAAGGTGCCGCATGGAAACCCAACCGAACAATCTGGAAGCGCTGGTCGCCAGCTCCCGCGACCGGCTGGTCGCGGTGGAGATGGGCCGGGAGAACGGCGCCGTGCTCTTCCGGCGCGGGGCGGACGGCGCGGTCGCGGCCGAGGAGGTCCCCTTCCTCCCCTTCCTCCTGGTGGGGGGCATGGAGCTGGCGCGCAGCCTCGAAGGCGCGGCCGAATGCGTGCCGCTGGCCGGCGCGGGCGTCCACAATGTCCGGGTCCATTTCCCCAGCCTCGACGCCTGCGCCGAGGCCGCGAAGCAACTGCGCAAGCTCACCGGGCTTGGCCCCGGCTCGCCCGCCGCCGCCTACCGGGTGTTCTCCGACCCGGTCCAGCAGGTGCTCTCCCTGCTGCCCGCCCGCCTCTTCCGCGGCCTGGAATTCCCCGAACTGCGCCGCCTGCAACTGGACATCGAGACCCTGACCACGCCGGGCTACGATTTCCCCAACGCCGAGCGCGAGAGCGACTCGGTCTGCCTCGTCTCCCTGAGCGACTCCACCGGCTGGGAGGTCTGCCTCAGCGCCGCCGACGGGGGCGAGGCCGGCCTGCTGCGCGAAATGGTCCGCCTGGTCCGCGAACGCGATCCGGACGTGATCGAGGGCCACAATCTCTGCAATTTCGACCTGCCCTTCCTCGAAACCCGCGCCAAGCGCCACAAGGTCCGCCTGAATCTGGGCCGCGACGGCAGCGCCATCCGCGGGCGGACCTCGCGCTTCACGGCCGGCGAGCGTGTCAGCAGCTACCAGCGCTACGACATCCACGGGCGGCAGGTGGTGGACACGCTCCACCTGGTCCAGCTCTACGACGTCGTCCACCGCGATCTGGAAAGCTACGGGCTGAAAAGCGTCGCCCGCCACTTCGGCGTGGCCGCCCCCGGCCGCACCTACGTCGAGGGCGGCGACATCGCCCGGCTCTTCCGCGAGGACCCCGCCCGCCTCCGCGACTACGCCCTCGACGACGTGCGCGAGACCGCCGCCATCAGCCGCCTCCTGCTGCCCAGCTATTTCCACCAGGCCCAACTGGTCCCCCTCTCGCTCCAGAACTGCGTGGTGCGCGGCACCGCCACCCGCATCGACGCCCTGCTCGTCGCCGAATATCTGCGGGCCGGCGCCGCCCTGCCGACCCCCCAGGCCCCGCGCCCCTTCCAGGGCGGGCTCACCGCCTCGCCCAACGCCGGCCTCCACCAGAACGTCTGGCACGCCGACGTGCGCAGCCTCTACCCCTCGATCATCATCAGCCGCGGCCTCACCCCCCGCAGCGACTCCCTCGGCGCCTTCCACGGCCTCCTGGCCGGGCTGCGCCAGTTCCGCCTCGCGGCCAAGGACGCCGCCCGGCAGGCGGACCCGGCCAGACGCGAGAGCCTCGACGCCCTCCAGGGCTCCTTCAAAGTCCTCGTCAACTCCTTCTACGGCTATGCCGGCTTCGCCCAGGGCACCTTCAACGACTACGACCTGGCCGAAACCGTCACCGCCGAGGGCCGCCGCATCCTCGAAACCATGCTCCGCTTCCTCGAGGACGCCGGGGCGAAGGTGATCGAGATGGACACCGACGGCATCTACTTCGTGCCCCCCGCCGGCGACACCTCCACCGCCGCCATGGCCGCCCGCATCCAGGCGGTGCTGCCCGCCGGCATCGAGATCGACCTGGACGCCACCTACCGGGCCATGTTCGGCTACAAGAGCAAGAACTATGCCCTCCTCGACCACGCGGGCAATGTCTCGGTCACCGGGGCCGCCCTCAAATCCCGGGGCCTCGAACCCTTCCAGCGGCGCTATATCCACGAGGTGCTCCACCTGCTGCTCGAGGACCGCGCGGCGGAGATTCCCCCCCTGTACGAAACCTACGCCCGCGCCATCGCGGCCCGCGAACTGCCCATCGAGGACTTCGCCAAGCGCGAGGTCCTCTCCACCTCCCCCGCCGCCTACGCCGAAAGCCTCGCCGCCGGCACCGGCCGGCGCAGCGCCGCCTACGAGCTGGCCCTCGCCGCCGGCCGCGAGTACCGCCAGGGAGACCAGGTCCAGTTCTACGTCACCGGCGACAAAAAGTCCGTCCCCGTCGCCGGCGCCGCCAAACTCCTCGCCGACGCCCGCCCCGGCGAACGGGACGAGAACGTGCCCTACTATCTGGACAAATTGAAGAAACTGCACGGGAAATTCGTCGATTTCCTGTAGAATGCCCGCCCCGGTTTGCAGTGAAGCCCGGTCCCGTGTAGCTTTGCACATCCGGAAACACGGTGGCCGGTGAAAACGAAGCCAACTGCATAGCCCGGGAGAGCCCCGGCCGACCTTCCGCCCATGTAGACCTGGAATCCGACGCGATGAAGCCGTGTGCTGCCAAAGGTGACTTGCTGATCGCCGCCTCGACCCTTCTGGACCCCAACTTCCAGCAGACGGTCGTGCTGATCTGCGAGAACGACCCGGCGAAGGGGACCCACGGGCTCATTCTCAACCGCCCCATCTCGCTGCCCCGGGAACTGCTCGCCGTAATCCCCTTCCCCGCCCCCTCCATCCTCTTCCGGGGAGGCCCCGTGCAGCCCGATTCCCTCCAGGTTCTCCATCCCTTCGGCGAACGCATCCCCGGCGCCGTCAAAGTGCTCGACGGGCTCTACATCGGCGGCGACTTCGATGTGCTGGCCGGCGGGCTGGCCGACGAGAGCCTCGACACCGACTTCTGCCGCTTCTTCCTCGGCTACTCGGGCTGGAGCCCCCGCCAGTTGGAGGCCGAATTCGCCGAGGGCGCCTGGCTGCGCGTGCCGGGATCGGCCGCCATCCTCCGCGAGACCCCTCCCGAGGACCTCTGGACCGAGGCCGTCCGCCGCCTCGGGCGCCATGAACCCGTGATGGCCCACTTCCCCAAGGAACCGGCCTGGAACTAGCTGGAATCATGCCCATCTGATAGAGATGATGGAACAAACTAGGCAAGGACGTCGATCATGATCACCTACACCAGCATTGCCCGCCGCTTCGGAATTGCCGCTCTTTGGGCCGGCGGTGTCGCGCTCCTCGCCCCGGTCGCCTCCGCCCAGTCGCTCGCCAATGTCCCCCCCGACCGGATTTTCGTCCACGCCATCGCCGAGCAGAGCGAGAAAATCACCGACATCGACAGCCTGGACTGGTCCGGCAGGAACAACCGCCTGCTCGTCGACCGCCGCGCCCTCAGCCGGTTCTACTCCCTCTACACCATGACCCCCGAGGGCTTCCGCCTCCAGTCCGTGGTCCTGGCCAAGCCGGGCAACATGCCCACCCATGCGGGCGGGGGCAGTTGGCATCCCGGCGGCGAGTATTTCATCTTCACCGCCCAGAAACAAGGCATTCCCGACCATGCCCGCGCCGTCCCCCGGGTCGGCTGGCACAATGATCTCTGGCTGGGCACCACCGACGGCAGCGCCTTCTGGCAGCTCACCAACACCCCCAGCCAGCGCAACGCCCCCACCGGCGCCGTCTACCCCTCGTTCTCCCCCGACGGAACCAAGATTTTCTGGGCGGGAACCACCGGCAGGCGCAGCGATTCACCCTGGAACCAGCGCTCCCTCTTCATCGCCGACTTCGCCTTCGAGAACAACGCCCCCAAGCTGGACAACATCCAGGAGTTCCAGCCCGGCGAAAACCGCGACTTCTACGAACCCTACGGCTTCTCGCCCGACGGCAACCGCGTCCTCTTCGCGGGCAACCTGGTCGGCGGCAACCCCTGGTTCGACCTCGACATCTACGCCTACGACCGCCGGGGCCCCCGGCTCGTCAAACTCACCGACGCCCCCCGCGTCTGGAACCGCTTCGCCACCTACTCGCCCGACGGCAGCAAGATCGTCTGGACCTCGAGCGGCGGCATGGTCATCCGCTCCCTCGGCCCCAACGGCGAACGCTGGGAACGCTACCTGCGCAGCGAACTCTGGATCATGGACGAGAACGGCCGCCGCGCCAAGCAGCTCACCTTCTTCAACACCGCCGGCCACCCCCACTTCGTCGGCAAACGGGTCTTCGTCGGGGACTCCGCCTTCAGCCCCGACGGCCGCTATCTGGCCGTCGTGCTCTACCAGGAAGGCTCCAACTTCGACCCCGAGAGCCGCATCGTCATGCTCAAGCTCGGCGACGGCCCGCCCGCCAAGTTCGAGTGGAAGACCGGTGGCGAGGAAACCCCCGCCCCCGCCGCGGAACCCGAAAAGCCCGCCGAACCCGCCCCCGTCATCGTGGACCCCGACCGCAAGCCCGCCAAGGTCACCTGGT
>LVAZ01000094.1 GCA_001603055.1 Victivallales bacterium Lenti_02 | reverse complement strand
CACCGCCCTGGCGGCCGGCATCAAAACCAACAACGGCGCAGTGGGCCTCGATCCGGAGGGAAAGCCGGTGGAGACCATCGCCACATTCGCCAAGAGGCAGGGCTACAAGGTGGGCATCCTGAGTTCCGCCACCATCAACCATGCCACTCCCGCCGCCTTCTACGCCCATGTCCTCAATCGCGGTATGTACGACGATATCTCCGCCGATCTGCCGCGCAGCGGCTTCGACTTTTTCGGCGGCGGCGGGCTCGGCGCCAACAAAGACAGCCAGCCAGCCTACGATCAGGTCCGCGAGGGCGGCTACACCGTGATGCGTGTCCAGACCCGGCAGGAACTGGCCGACACCGAAGTGGCGGGCATGACCTACATCTACCGGAATATGGGCGAGGCGCTGGCGGACCGGGAGAAGGACGTGTTCACCCTGGCGGACGTCACCGCCAAGGCCATCGCGGCGCTGGACAATCCTGAGGGTTTCTTCCTCATGGTCGAGGGCGGGCAAATCGATTGGTCTTGCCACTTCAACTGCCCGGCCGGCACCATCGCCGAGACCCTTGATTTCAACGAAGTGGTGCAGGTGGCCTATGCCTTCTACGAAAAGCACCCGGCGGACACCCTGATCATCGTCACCGCCGACCACGAAACCGGCGGGCTGGCCATCGCGGACCCGGCCAAGCTGGTCCAGTTGCGGGAGCAGAACCCGGAGCTTCTGGCGACATTTCTAGCGAGGAACGCAACCTACAAAAGCCTGACCCGGGTGGCCAGAATGCTGCAGGAAGGCAATGCCTCCTTCGCGGACGCCGTGGCGGCGGTGCAGAAGCAGATCGGCGTGACGGATTTCACCGAGGACGAGATGCAACTGCTCCGCCAGGCCTGGGCGAAGGAGGAACTGAGCGAAGAGGACGCGAGGATGCTTTTCGCCTTGTACGAACCGCTTGCCGTCGCCGCGCAACGGGTGGTCAGCAACCGTATGGGCCTAAGCTGGAGCACCTTCGGCCACAGCGCGGCGGACATCACCACCACCGCCGTCGGAGTCGGCGCGGAGCGCTTTGCCGGTTCCTATCACCTCACCCATATCCCGCAGGTTCTCTTCCAGATGATGAATCGGGGAAAGTGAACCCCGCTCCCCTTACCCGGCGAAACCGGGAAACAGGGCGGCCAGATCGTCCGGCGGGGGAGCGGTCCAGACTGACGGACTTTGTCCCGGCAGGCGGACGGTCAGCCGCCAGGCATGCAGGGCCTGATGATCGAGGCGCATGGCCGCACGGTCGGCGGGGGTGAGACTGTCGCTGCGGAAACGGAGAAACCAGGTTTCGTCCCGCCCGTAGATTTTGTCGCCAACCACGGGAAAACCGAGGCTGCATAGGGTGGCGCGGATTTGGTGGGTGCGCCCGGTGACCAGTTCGGCCTGCACCAGACTGAGCCCGCCGTGGCGGCACCGGCAGCGGAAATGGGTCGCGGCATCCTGCGCGTCGGCGGCATCCGGCCGGATTCGGGAAAACCGGCGCTTCTTGCGGATGACGCTGGCGGAATCCGCCTCAAGCCAGCCCGTGGCTTCGAGGGATTCCGGAAAATCCCCCTCGACGGCGACCAGATAGGTTTTGCCGATCCCCCCCTCCCCCGCCAACCGCTGGTAGCGGGCGGCGGCGGCGCTGTTCCTGGCGACGAGCAGGAGCCCGGAAGTCTCCCGGTCCAGACGGCTGAGAAAATGCAGGGAATCGTAGCCCCGCGCCCGCAGCACACCCCAGAGGGTATGGGCGAAATAATGCCCGGCCGGATGGACCGGCAGGCCCGGCGGCTTGGCGACAACCAGCAGGTCATCGTCCTCGTGGACCACCTGGACCTCGAGGGGCACCGGCGGTTCGGGAATATCGCCGCAATGATAGTCGAGAACGTCGCCGGCCACCAAAATTTCCGTGCCGTCGGCAGGCTTTCCCCCCAGCTCGACCCGCCCGGCGGCAAGCCGCCCGGCCCAGTCCGCGCGGGAGTGGTAGGTGAAGCGCCGAACCAGGAAATCGAGCAGGACCGCGCCAGCGGCATCGCCGGGAATGGGGCAGCGCACCACGCGCGTTCCGAGCGCGACCGGGACGGATGGTTCCGAAGACGGGTCGATGGATCGTTTCATGCCGCTGCTTAGCTGAATGGAAAGGCTGGACAACCTATCATGGGGGGGTGGACAATCAATCCCGTCTATGGCCAGCCTTGGCAGGACTGGACCGGCAGGCTAAGGTGATGCCTCATGGCATGGACCGCGCGGAGGTGTGCATGAATCTGGCGAAGCAACGTCTGTTTCCCTTACTCGGAGCTCTGCTTTCCCTCTGGGGGGCAACCGCCTTGGGCCAGAGCGAGATGGTGGTGGTTCGCGCGGGCGAACTGCGCGAGGGACGCTTCGTGGGGGGGGCCTGGGAGTCCAGCGAAGGGGCCTTGCTGGCCCAGGGCACCAATCGTTATCTCTACGCGAACGGTTGCTTCGCCGGGGATTTGCAGGTCAACGCCCGGCTCTCCCTGGAACGGTTTTCCCACACCGCCGCCTCGGTCATGCTCGACCGGGGCAACACCTTCGGCTTCGACGGGTCGGAGGGGCGCATGTTCGTTTCCGGGCCGCTTTTCGGCCGGGGCATCACGCTGCTTGAACCGGCCCGCGAGTTCATCACCCCCGGCGTGCCCTTCGACCTCGTCATTTCCCGCCGGGACGGGACTCTCCGCATCGCCATCGACGGGAAACCGGTGGTCGAGCGCCCTGATCCGCCCCGAATTTTCGGCCCGGTGGCCCTTCGGCCCTGGCGCAACACCATGCGGGTATATACGTTTTCGATCCAGGGCACCCTTGACAAGGAGCGAACGATGAACGAGCACGTGAGCGAGGCGCAGCGCATTCCCTTCGTCGATCTTTCCCAGCAGCGGGAGCGGCATGTCTTCATCGCCCGCGGCACCCCGGACATTTACCAGGGACACCCGACCACGGTCCTCATGGCGGACGGCAGGACCATGTTCGCGGTCTGGAGCATCGGCCACGGCGGCCACGCCGGCCCCATGGCCAAAAGCACCGACGGCGGACTCACCTGGACCCCGGTCGAAACGCCCGAGGAATGGACCCGGACCTGGAACTGCCCGAGCATCTACCGGCTCACCGACCCCCAGGGCAAGGAACGCCTCTTCGTCTTCACCGCCCGCCCGAACATGACCCAGTCCTACAGCGAGGACGGCGGCCAGACCTGGTCCCCCGTGCGCGAACTGGGCATGCCCTGCGTCATGACCTTCTCCAGCATTGTCCGGCGGAGCGACGGCAGCTATCTCGGCATGTACCATCGCGGCGCGGGGGACAAGGACCGCCCGCCCCTCCAGCTCTGGCAGACCGTGTCCCGCGACGGCGGGCTGACCTGGGACACGCCCGTTCTTGCCGCTGCCAAGGAGAACTGCAACCCCTGCGAGCCCTGGATGTTCTGGAGCCCCGACCGCCAGCGCCTCGCCTGTCTCATCCGCGAGAACACCCACACCGGGTGCAGCCTGATGATGTTCTCCGACGACGAGGGCGAAACCTGGACCGCACCCGTCTATACCCCCTGGGGCCTCTCCGGCGACCGCCATGCCGCCGTCTACGCTCCGGACGGACGCCTCGTCGTCTGTTTCCGCGACATGGCCCCCGACAGCCCCACCCGAGGCCATTTCGTCGCCTG
>LVAZ01000594.1 GCA_001603055.1 Victivallales bacterium Lenti_02 | reverse complement strand
GGTGGGCGTTGTGCGGCTGGCGGCTCTGGTAGGCGGGATGGGCCTCATAGTTCGGTTCGAGATTCACCACCGGCTTGTTCGCGGCCTCCCACTGGGTCGCGGGCGGACCCTCGACCAGCCAGCGCAGGTCCTTCTCCCCGTCGCCGTGCCCGCTCTGGTAGCCGATGAAATCGAACCAAAGCTCCCGGCCGAATTCCCGGTCGATCCAGCTCAGCCCGCAGGGATGGAGGGTGACGAGGCGGTCGCGGGGCTCGGCGAAGACCTGGCGGCCGATCTGCCGCCAGCGTTCGAGATAGGCCGGGTCCTTGAGGTAGCGCCCGTCGCCGCCCAGCAGCCAGATCACCTGATGCGCCCCCCAGCGGGCCTTGATGTAGCGGGCCAGGCGCACGGCGTCGGCCAGCGGCAGATACGAGCCGGGATCGGTGTCGTTCAGCGTCCAGAGCTGCACGGGGGAGGCGATCATGCCGTGCTCGTTGATGGCCCGGACCATGGGGTCGCGGCGCTGGAAGAACTCCGGGTTGACGGCGATGTCGCGCTCGCCGGCGAAGGCGCGGTCGGTGAGGACCTTGTCCCCGCCGCGCCACTGGGTGCAGACGAAATGGATGACGGTGAACCCCTGCCCGGCGCGGGCGGCGAGGTAGCGCCGCCAGTCCCCGGGCGCGGCCCGGAGCACCCCGTTCCAGGCCGTGTCGCCGAGCCAGAAGAAGGGCGTGCCGTCGGCCTGGACGAAGCTGCGCCGGTCCGGGGAAAGCTGGACGGGACCATGCCGGAAGAGGGGGTTGTCCCCGGTGTAGGGCACGCAGGCGAAACGTCCTTCCCGGCCGTCCAGACCCGGGTCTTTGGGCTCGGCGCTGGTCCGCCACTGCCA
The DNA here is from genome assembly GCA_001603055.1 of Victivallales bacterium Lenti_02. GTDB lineage: Bacteria > Verrucomicrobiota > Lentisphaeria > Oligosphaerales > Lenti-02 > Lenti-02. The sequence continues at coordinate 1,220 of LVAZ01000594.1, read as the reverse complement.
CTCCCCGGTCTCGTCCGGGCTGAAGCGGACCCGCCAGACCGTTCCGCCGTCCCAGAAGGCGTCCACCGGCACGGCACGCCCCGAGGGCGCGGTGAAGACTACCTGCATGGTCACGTTCTGGAACGGATTGGCGTAGTCGTTCCGGGCGGCGAACTCGAATTCGAACAGGCCCCACAGGGCGGCGGCGGTGAGGGATGCGGTCATGGCTGGGCCTCCTGGGCGAGCTGGGCGCGGATGGCTTCGTTGGCGGCGACAATCTCGTCGAGAATCCAGGCCCATTCGTTGTCGGTGCGGATCAGGCCCGGCCCCTTGCGGTTCGCCGTGTAGTCGAACACCCAATGGGCGGCGAGATCGACCCGGTGCTCGACCAGCCCGGCGACAATCTCGCCCTGGACCCGGCGGTAGACCGCCATGTCCACCTCCTTGCCCTTGTCGTGGCCGATGGCGGCGAACTCGCCGACAAAGAGGGGCTTGCCCAGCCGCCCGCACCACGTCTTGTGCAGGCCGATGACCTCGGCGGTGCCCGTGGTCCCGGCATGGGAAAGCGGGTTTTCGAGGCCGGGATAGAGATGGATCGAGACCACGTTCACGGGGTCGGGGTTGAGCCAGGCCAGGGCCTGCTCGGCCTGCTCCGGCGTGTCCTTGGTCCAGGTCCCCGCCGTGCTCTGGTTGTACTGGGACGCCCGCAACACGCTGTTGCCGCTGGTGACGAAGCGCTCGGGATCGAGTTTGCGGACCTCCTCGGCGAAGGCGACGAAGGCCGCGACCGCGATCTCCCTGGTCACTAGATTGCGCTCGTCCTTGGCGAGGTCCACCCCGAGATGGGGTATCTGCTTGCCGAGGAAATTCATGCCGTTGGGCAGATCGACCGCGAGGTTGACCTCGTTGGCGAACTCCCAGCCCCAGATGGCGGGGGACTCGCGGTAGCGGGTCACCACCTCGCGGGTGTAGGCGGCCATCATGGCCCGGGTCCTGCTCGCCGGATCGGCCCAGGCGTCGACGAATTCGCCGGCCACGTTGGGCAGGGTCTGGAAGCGCCAGAACAGGCTGGGGACCAGCCCCACGTTCGCCTCCTCGGCGGCGCGCACCACCCGGTCGAGCCGCCGGAAATACTCCTCCTTGTCGGTCAGGTAGAGCTGCCAGTCCGAGGGCCAGAAACCGCAGGCCCAGAAGCGGACGAAGGGAATCTTCCTCTCGCCCAGGACGCGCAGTCCCCGGAG
>LVAZ01000593.1 GCA_001603055.1 Victivallales bacterium Lenti_02 | reverse complement strand
CGGGGCGCGGCTTGCCGAACCGGCGGCGCGGGCCTCGGGGCCGGAGCCAGGGGAGGGGCCAGGGAACGGGCCGGCTGCCGCCGGAAAAACGCCTCCGCCACTCCGGGCGACAGGCTCACGGTCCGCTTCCCCCGGGCCTGCCAGCGGGCGAGGATTCCCTGCAAATCGGCGCAAAGGGGGGCGGACACCGCTCTAGCTCTCCACGTTGTCGATGGTCACTTTGCCCGCGCCCGGCGTCACCTCGCCGATCACCCAGGCCGCGAAACCGGATTCGCCGATCAGGGCCAGAGCCCGGTCCGCGGCGGCGGGCGGCACGAACCAGACCATGCCCGCGCCCATGTTGAAGACGCGGTACATCTCGTAGGGGTCGACCTGCCCGAGTTCCTGGATCAGCCGGAAAATGGGCGGGGTGGGAATCGCCGAGGCGTCGAAGCGGACGGCGACGCCCTCGGGCAGGACGCGGGGCACGTTGTCGTAGAGTCCGCCGCCGGTGATGTGGGCCAGGCCGTCGAGGGCCAGGTTTTCCGCCAGGGCGGCGCGGATCGCGGGCCAGTAGCAGACATGGGGTTCGAGCAGGGCCTCGCCCAGCGAGCCGCCGCCGAGCCCCTCGGGCCGGTCGTGGACATCGAGCCCGGCCTGGGCGAACAGCACGCGCCGGGCCAGGGAATAGCCGTTGGTGTGCAGGCCGCTCGACGCCATGCCGATGGCCACATGGCCGGGGGCGATGCGGTCGCCGGTGATGATCCGGTCCTTCTCGACCACGCCGGTGATGCTGCCCACCAGATCGTAGTCGTTGCCGTACATGCCCGGCATCTCGGCGGTCTCGCCGCCGAGCAGGGTCACATTCTGCAACCGGCAAGCCTCGGCCGCCCCTTCGAGCACCTGCTCGTAGAGCGGGCTGCGCAGCTTGCCGATGCCGATGTAGTCCAGAAAATAAAGCGGCTCGGCCCCCTGCACGGCAATGTCGTTGATGCAGTGGTTCACAATGTCGAAGCCCACCGTGTCGTGCTTGTCCATCATGGCGGCGACGGTCAGCTTGGTGCCGACCCCGTCGACGCTGGCGACCAGAACCGGCTGGCGGTACTTGCTCAGATCGAGCTGGAACAAGCCGCCGAAGCCGCCGATGGGGGCGAGCGCCTCGGGCCGCCGGGTGGCGGAGATTTTCGCCTTCACCCGCTGCAACAGATTCTGCGCCAGATCGATGTCCACACCGGCGTCGCGATAGGCTTTGCTTTGTCCCTGGGTACTCACTAGGCAATCCTCGATGTCTCGGGGCTCATGCCGGACGCCGCCGAGGGGCGCGTTCCGGGTTGCGATGGGGGCGGTTCCTAATATACTAACCCAAACCCGGCCGGGACAGGCCGGACCCGCAAGAAGGATAGAATATTGCCGGACGCTAACGGAAATCAACCGCCCGCCGCCAGGCTGGCCGCCCACCTCGCCGCCGCCGAGCGCATCGCCGTGCTCAGCGGCGCGGGCATGTCCACCGAAAGCGGCATCCCCGACTTCCGCTCCGCCCAGGGCATCTACGCCACGGTCGCCAGCGAAGACATCTTCGACCTCGACGCCTTCCAGCGCGACCCGCAGCGGTTCTACGCCTTCGCCCGCACCTTCTTCGACGAACTCTGGGCCGCCGAACCGAACCCCGGCCACCGCGCCCTCGCCCGCCTCGAAACCGAATTCGGCAAACGGGTCGACATCGCCACCCAGAACATCGACACCCTGCACCAGCGGGCCGGCTCCACCCTGGTCCATTCCCTCCACGGCACCATCGACACCATGTCCTGCCCGCGCTGCGGCGCCGTCTGTCCGAGCCTGGACGCCCGGCCCGACCTCGCAGCGGGCAGACTGCCCCGCTGCGCCTGCGGCGCCGTCTGGAAGCCGGACATCGTGTTTTTCGGCGAAATGCTGCCCGAGCGCGCCATGGCGGACGCGCTCGCGGCCATGCGCCGGGCCGATCTGGTCCTGGTCCTGGGCACCTCGCTGGCGGTCTACCCGGCGGCGATGCTGCCGAGCCACCGGCCCCCCGCCGCCCGCCTGGTCCTCGTCAATCTCACCCCCACGCCGCTCGACCGCGAGGCCGACCTGGTCTGCCGCGAACCGGCGGGCGCGCTGCTGGGACAAGCCATCGACATCCTGGCCGGCAATCCCCGGCCAATCCCGGGAGACAACGCATGAATCGTGTAGCTCTGGTCACCGGCGGCACCCGCGGCATCGGGCTCGGCGTCGCCGAACAACTGGCGGACGAACAATGGGACCTCGCCCTGATGGGCATGCGGCCCGAAGAGGAACTGGCCGAGACCTTCGCCGGCCTCCGCGCGCGCGGCATCCGCGCCATCTACTGCCGGGGCAACGTGGCCGAGACGGCGGACCGCGCGGCCGCCCTGGCCAAGGTCAAGGCCGAGTTCGGCAAACTGAACCTGCTGGTGAACAACGCGGGCGTGGCCCCGAAAGTCCGCGCCGACATCCTCGAAGCCACCGAGGAAAGCTACGACCGGGTCATGCAGATCAATCTCAAAGGCCCCTATTTCCTCACCCAGGCCGTGGCCCGCTGGATGGTCGAGCAGAAACAGGCCGACCCCGCTTTCGTCGGCCACATCGTCAACGTCTCCTCGATCTCGGCGACCGTCGCCTCGGTCAGCCGCGGCGAATACTGCCTCTCGAAGGCCGGCGTCAGCATGGCCACCCAGCTCTGGGCGGCCCGGCTCGGCGAATACGGCATCCCGGTCTACGAAGTCCGCCCCGGCGTCATCATGACCGACATGACCTCGGGGGTCAAGGAGAAATACGACAACCTCATCGGCAACGGCCTCTGCGTGCAGCCCCGCTGGGGCTATCCAGGGGACGTGGGCAAGGCCGTGGCCATGCTGGCGCGGGGCGACCTCGCCTACTCCACCGGCCAGGTGCTGATGGTGGACGGCGGCCTCACCATCCCCCGTCTCTAAAAACCGCCCCGGCAGGTCTGGACTTTCCCGGCCCCGCATCTACCTTGCCCGGATTCGAGGCTGGTTGGCCTGCCTGTTTCCGGGTTTTCGCGACACCGAGGAGTCCCGTCCATGTCCGACACCGAACGCTGGTCCGTCTTTCCCGCCGAGGGGGTGCCTGCCGAGGCCGACGCCCTGCAGCACCTCATCCGCTACGGCTGCCGTCTGGCCGAGACCCGCACATTGCCGTCGGACCGGGCGGAATGGGAGGCCCGCCGCCCGGCCCTGATGGCCGCCTACCGGCAGGCCCTCGGCCTCGATCCCTGGCCGGAGAAGACGCCGCTCAACCCGCGGGTGACGGGCGCGGCGGAACGGGACTACTACCGGGTCGAGAATGTCGTCTTCGAGAGTCGGCCGGGATTTCTGGTGACGGCGAACTTCTTCCGCCCGCTGGCGGGGAAGGGGCCGTTCCCGGCGGCGATCGTGGTGCCGGGACACGCCATGGCCGAAGGCAAGAACATGAGCAAGTACCTGGCCATGCAACTGGGCCTGGTCCGTCAGGGGTTCGCGGTGCTTTCCTACGATCCCATCGGCCAAGGCGAGCGCAAGCGGCCCGGCTTCGACCATCCCCTCGGCTTCGGCTCCTTCCTGGTGGGCTGGACCAACGAGGGCTACATCGCCTGGGACACCATCCGCGCCATCGACTACCTCTGCTCGCGCCCCGAGGTGGACGCCAGCCGCATCGGCCTCACCGGCAACTCGGGCGGCGGCGAGAACACCTTCTACACCACGCCCCTCGACGAGCGCATCCGCGCCGCCTCGGCCTGCTGTTTCGTCTGCTCCTACGAGGCCTGGCTGCGCGAGGGGGGCAACCATTGCGTCTGCAACCATATGCCCGGCCTGTCCCGGCAGATGGAGCAGTTCGAGATCATCGGCCTGAGCGCGCCCCGGCCCTTCCTGGCCTGCAACGCCAGTGAAGACCCCATCTTCCCCATCCGCGGCACCCGCGAAACCGTCGCCAAGGCCAAGGCCATCTACGGACTCCACGGCACGGCGGACCGCCTGCACAGCGTCGAGACGCCGGGCGGGCACGGCCTGAGCCAGCCCCTGCGCGAAGCCACCTACGGCTGGTTCGCCCAATGGCTCCAGGGACGCGGCAACGGCGCCCCCATCCCC
>LVAZ01000093.1 GCA_001603055.1 Victivallales bacterium Lenti_02 | reverse complement strand
GGCGGATTCGCTTGTACAGCGCGATGTACTCCGCGCACTCGGCCAGCTCCTCCGGGCTGCTCTTGTCCACCGCGATACCCAGCGACAGCCAGCTCATGCAGGCGGCATGGGCCATGAAGCGCAGCGGGATTTCCCGGTGGTTCATGAAGTAGGAATAGCTGCGGCTGATCTGGCAGCCGCCCCCGGCCATCTTGCTGGGGTGCAGATAGGTGAACCCCTCGTGGATGTCGAGGATGTCGAGCGTGTCCTGGTTGTCCGAGCGGTTGATCCGCGCGAAGTACTGGTCCATCTGCAGATCGAGCCGACCGGAACCGCCGGCGCAGTTCTCGAAGAAGACGCCGGGAAACTCGCGGCGGAGCCGTTCGAGCAGTTCGTAGAAGTTGAGCATGTACTGGGTCCGCATCGACCGGCGGTCCGCCACCTGCGGGAAAACCAGGTATCGGTTGAGGTCCATTTTGAGGTACGTGATGTCGTACTCCGAGAGCAGGCCGTGCAGGACTCCGTGGACGTGCTCCAGCACATCGCGCCGGGCGAAATTCAGCAGCGAATAGGGCAGGTCGTCGATGAGCCATTCCGGATGCTCCCGGTAGACCTTGCTCTGGGCGTCGACCCGCTCGAACTCGACCCAGAGGCCGAACTCCATGCCGTGTCCGCGGACGCAGTCGATGATCTTCTTGAAACCGCCGGGGAACTTCTCCGGGTCGATGACCCAGTCGCCCATGTTCTTCTGCCAGCCCGCATCGATGATGAACATCTCGATGCCCACGGCGGCGGCCTGCGGGATCAGGGCCAGGACGTTCGCCTCGGTCACCTGCTCCCGCCGGATGCTGGAATAGGTGTTGTAGACGGCGGGCATGACCTTGCCGCGCATGTTCTCCGGGTAGAGCTGCGTCTGCTGGTAGCGGTGGATGTTCCGGCTCATTTCCCCGAATCCGCCCTCGGTGTAGCCACCCATGAATTCGGGAGCCGTGAAGGTCTCGCCGGGTTCCAGGACCAGCTCGAAATCGTAGTTGTTCAGCCCGCCCGAAATCCTGAATTCCCGGTACGGATCGAGTTCGGCAATGAACTTCCAGTTGCCGCTCCAGAGGAGCGTGCCGAAACGGACGACGCCGGCATCCTCCGTGGCGTTGCCTTCGTCGACGGCGAAAAACGGCGCGTGCTGGTGGCCGCTGATTCCGGTCCGGCTCTCGAATACCCGTTCCCCCGGCTGGACCGTCTCGCGGTTGACGATGTACTCCCGCCCCCAGTCGCCGGTCAGCCGGGTCAGCCGATAATCGCGGGCGCGCGGCAGGTTCCACGACGCGGAGAACAGGGTCTCCAGCACGATTCTCCCGGTGCCGGTGTTCGCCACCTCGACCCGGCGGTGAATCAGGTCGTATTCCGGGGACAGGCGATAGTGCAGCGTCACGGCCAGGCGGCGACCGGCATCAACCAGTTGCACGGCCACGTGTTCCGGCGACTCCTGGCGGCACGAGTCGTAGCGCAGTTGCTGTCCCTCAAGCGCGCGGGGCTCCCGGACCTTCAGGCATGGCTCGAAGATGAATCCCCGGGTGTCGTCCGGCACATTGGAGGAAAACTCATAGCGGCTGTGTCTCCCCCAGCCGTTGAAGTGCGTGCCCCGGCTGAACATGATTTCGCCGACGTCGGGCAGTTCGTCGGTCTCTTCCAGTCTCCCTCCCCAATGGAGATTCACCGGCAGGCCGGCCCCGTTGATGCCGAAGCCGTAGGACGAGTGCGCCGTGGAAAGCAGGAACTTCTTGGCGGCAGGGTCGATTTTCACGCTCACGGGACCACTCCTTCGATGATTTTGGAATTCCCCTAGTGTACGTTCCTCCCGGTTGCCCGGCTAGAGACGGAATTGACAATAAAATATCGATTTTCCGCCATTGACTCGGGAAGGATTCCGCGCCATTGTTTAAGCGTACCGGTTCCGAATATCCTGATTGTGGCCATTTTTACCCGATGGAAAGCCGCTACGTAAATATCGAAAACCTGCCGCGCGTGTTTTCGCTTGCGCCGCCCGTGCGGTCCCTTGCCTGCCTGGTGGACCACCCCTTCCCGACCAGCCAGGCGATCACCGGGCTGCAAGTATGCATCCGCTTCCATGGGACCGCCGAGGGCGTCTCGGTGAATGTCGATGGCCGGGAGTATGGGGCGAAGTACCCCCACCTCTTCATCAAGCGGGAGGGCGAAATCCACCAGATTGCCGCAGGCGGCCTGGCCGATTCCTTCTATGTCACCTATGCCTGCGAGGACGCCCCCGCGATTCCCGACAACCTGGTCGTCGGGGAGATCGCGCTGACTCCCGAAATCCACGCGCGCATCCACCAGATTCTGGAACTGCTGCCCCGCTGCTGCGAATCGGGCATCGCCGACCGCCTCGACGGGCTGTGCCTCCAGTTGCTCATCGAGCTGCTCCTGCTGCAGGGCCACCATGAAGCCGTCTCCGAGGATACGGAGAGAATCCGGAAAATCTCCTCCTATCTGCAGATGCATTTCACCGAGACGCTGGATTTCGCCGCCATCGCCCGGCATTTCGGCTACTCGCCGCGCTCATTCTTCCGGCACTGGCAGCAATACCACGGGGTGCCCCCGGCCAGCTATGTCGCCCGTCTGCGGCTGGACGAGGCCAAGCGCCTGCTGACCGAAAGCAGCCTCCCGGTCGAGGCCATCGGCAGACGCCTCGGCTACGGCAGCAGCGCCTATTTCGTCTATTCCTTCCGCAGGCATGTTGGCAGGAGCCCCTTGCAGTACCGCAAAGCGGCTCTGCCGTGAGCCGGGCCTCGGGTATGCGAGCACAAGAGGGCGCAAGTTGGACTCCTGTATTGCAGCGGCCACCACCAGAACTCGCCTTATGTTGCGCGCAACATAAGGCGAGTTGAACTAAGCGCTTCGCGCAACGCTTCGCCCGGCCATGCGCGAGTGGGGGCGGGCTTCGGGCATTCCGCCGACTCTTCCGGGTTTTGCGTGTCGGACTCCGGACACGGCGGCATGCCCGCGTCTTACTCGCTCACGGGTAGGGCAGCGAGGGCCAGACGTAGTCGGGGTTCATGCCGCCGAAGGGGGTCTGGGTGCCCAGGCCCCGGGCGGTGCCGCCATCGTCGGTGAAATCGGCACCGACACTGTAGACCGCCCAGGCTTCAGGGGGAAGCCCCGGCACATTGCGGCGCAGATAGCGGAACGGCTTGCCGTCGAAGGAATCCTCGGGAATGCGGGACAGGTAGTCGGGAACCAGTGCGCCCAGGGTCTCCGGCGGTTCCCCGTGCTCCGTCTCGTAGGCCCGCACGAGCAGGAACAGAGCCATGCCTCGCAAACCGGCATCGCGTTCGGCAGCCCTTCTGTGCCCTGCATCGAGGGGCAGCAGCAAGCCTTCGGCAATCATGTAGCCGAGCGGGTCGCGGGTCCGGAGCACAACCTCCGCCGTAGGTAAGTAGAACCTGCCGCCCAGCGTCCGGTAATCGGCGGCGACACTCGCCGAATAGGGTTTTTCGGCCAGAACGACCAGATGCTGAAAGAAGGCCTGCACATTGCGGGAGGTGTTCTCCGGAGTGCTGCCCAGCGCCGGCGTGATCGCGAAATGCATGCGGTAGAATACCTGTTCCCAGGGGGCAAGGCTGCCGCCTCCCATGATCGAGGAGCAAGACCATTCAAGCACCAGCATGGGGTCCCGGCAGACTTTGGGAACACCGTCCCGAATCATGGCGAGGTGTTCGGCGCGGACGATCTCGACGTAGGGTTCGGCTTCGTCGGCGGCGGCCAGGAAGGCATGGGCGGCACCCTTGAGCACCGGTGCCGGTACCTGTTCGCGCACGGCAATGGTCCAGGCCGCATCTGCCGCAACCTCGGCACAGCGAATGCCCGCATAGTAGTGCGGGATGCGACCGCTCCGGCAGACCAGATTGCCCAGGCCGAGAATCCGCCCGATATCGTGGAACGCCTCCGCGAAATCACCGGTTCCCACCTTGCAGTGAGCGGAGATCGCCAGCCACCGGAAAAAAATGTGAATCTGCTCCATCAGCTCCAGGGGAAAGTCGATGCTATCCACCGTCGGCATCTGGGGCTCGGGCGCGGCCAGCGCACGGTCGAGAAGGACAACCTGCGGTTCATAGAGGCGGGCCAACCGGAGGATGTCCTCGTACTGTCCCGGAATCCAGGGGTAAGCGGGCGAAAAGAAATTGCTGGTCGCATTTCCCTCGCCGAACCGGTCCACGCCCTCTTCCTCCGGGCCCGGATCGTGTGGAGGCGGCGGGGGTTCCTTCGGCCATGGGTAGTGCTTGAACTTGGCCAGGGCATCGAACCAACCCCCGTTCCTTTCCCAGATCTTCTGGCAATCGGCGGGAGGGCGGATGGCTTCCAGCAGAAGACGATAGGCGGAATCGGGACCGAGGTCGCTTTCCCGGACGAAGGGCCGGGTCATCTCGACCCGCACGCCGGGCACCGGCTCAATCCACGGGCGGCGGAAGCCGACAACCATGCAGAGAAAGGTAAAGACCAGCACCCCCGCCGCCAGCAGGGCCTGCTGCCACCAGCGCCATTTTCTCCTCTCGTTGGCCATCGCAACACTCCCTTGGCCGATCACGCGGGTTCGTACGTCATCCTATGCATGCGCTCAGCGTTCGCCGTAGGGGTCGGCGGCGTCGCGGAGACCGTCGCCGAGGAAGTTGAAGGAGAGAACGGTGAGGATGATGAAGATCAAAGGCAGCAGCAGCCAGGGATACTTGGCGACCGATGTCATGTTCATGCAGTCCTGGAGCATGACGCCCCAGCTCACGATGGGGGGCCGCAGACCGAGGCCGAGGAAGCTGAGCGAAGTCTCGCCGAGAATCATGGTGGGCACCCGCAGGGTGAGGGTGACGATGATGTGGCTGGTGAAACCGGGCAGCAAGTGGCGGAAGATGATCCGCCCATGACTCGCGCCCAGCAGACGGGCGGCCACGGCGTAGTCCTCCTCGCGCAGGGCGAGCAGCTTGCCGCGCACCACCCGCGCCAGATCGGTCCAGCCCAAGAGGCTGAGCACGACGGTGATCGAGAAGTAGATGCGCAGGCTGGACCAGTCGCTCGGCATGGCCGCGCCCAGGGCCAGCCAGAGGGGAAGCTGCGGGAAGGCGTTGATGATCTCGATCAGCCGCTGGACCACCGTGTCGGTCGTCCCCCCCACATAGCCGGAAATGCCGCCGATGACGATGCCCAGCACGAAGGTCACCGCGATGGCCAGCAGACCGATGGAGAGCGAAATGCGCGCCCCGAAGACAATCCGGCTGAAGATGTCCTGCCCGTACTTGTCCGCGCCGAAGAAGAACCACGCGGGCACCGCCTCGGCCTCGGGATACAATTCCCGGTAGCGGCCGGCATCGACCCCGAAGAAGCGGCGCTCGCCGGGGAACAGCCCCAGCAGCCGGTAGGGCTCGCCGCGCACGAAGAACCCGAGCGGCACGATCCGGTCCGCATGGACCAGATATTCCTTGCGGAAGCTCACCGGGTCCACCTGCCGCTCGACCCTCCGTGCGTGGAGCCCGTGTTTCAGGCTGAAACGCGGCGGCTGCGGCGGGGAAAAGGCCCGCATGACCTCTTTCCGCTGGGAATGGTAGGGCGCGTAGAACTCGGCGAAAACCGCCCCCTGGTAGAGAACGATGAGCAGAAAGAAGCAGACCAGCGCGGCGCGGTGCTTGACGAAGCGCAGGCGGATCAACTGCCACTGCGAAAGGGCGGCGGTCGCATCCTGATTCGGGTTGTTCGTGGCCATCGGGACTTCCATGCAAACCAATTATGCGCCCCGTAACCTATCCGCCCAACCGCCCCGCGCCAAGAACGGGGCACACACCGTCTACGGGGCGGCATCCCGCTCGATCACCGCGCAGCGGATGCGCACGCTGCCGCCTGTCGCCACACACTCCAGATTGACCGCTTGCGCCGGGGAGTCCGCCGGCACCCGGATGACGCCAGCAATCTCGATCCAGTCCTGCCAACTGTGGACCTCGCCCGCCAGATAGACCCCGTCGAGCCAGACTCCCGCCCCGTCGAAACCCGCCGAGCGGATGCTGACCGAGGCCAGTTCGTCGCAACGCAGATGAATCCGGAAATTCAGCACCTCGCCCGGCTTCACCGGCACCTTGCCCTTGGTCTTCACGCCTTCCCGGTCCGCCAGCAGCAGATGGGCGACGCCATCCGGGGAGGTCTCGCCCAGAGGAGCGCCGCCCGCGAAGGTCACCCAGTCGGCCGCCGCACCGCCGTCCGCCCGGAGCAGGACGGTCGGGGGCGTAGGTTCACGGGTGTTCACGATGCTCGCGTCGTCCACCCAGGCCTGCGCGTCCGCCGCCACGAATTCGAGACTCATGGCCCTGGCTGCCGGATCGGTGACGACGACGTCCCCGGCCACCTCGGTCCAGTCGGTCGCCCGGCAGACTCCCACCGGTTCGTAGGTCTTCAACCAGCGTCCCCCGGCGTCGAAATACGTCACCTGGACCCGCAGACTGCCCCCCGGCGCACACTTCGCCCAGGCCGAGACCCGATAGGTCCGTCCCCGCCCGACCGGGACGGGGTTTTGGGTCTTGCAGCCCTGGCCCGCCTCCACGACCAGGGCTTTCCGCCCCGAACGGGCGTCGTCCTCGGCGAAGCGGCAGGGCGCGCCGCGATAGGTGGCCCAGCCCGTGCCCTCCTCCATGCCGGAATCCGGGACCAGATTCCCCTCCTGTTTTCCCAACCTGACTTGCCCGGGGTCCGGCGGGATAGTCCGGAAGGTGAAAGTAGCCTTCTCGTCCTCGCTCGGCACGATGTCGCCGGGGCACGCCCCGGCAGCGGGCGCGAAGGTATCGCGCAGGGCGTTGAGGTAGCCGAACCCGGTTTCCGCGCACGGCTCCAGGTAGGAACCCTCGCCGAATTCGTTCCAGCACTCGGCCAGGACCATGTTCAGTCCGGGGTCCACATAGCCCTTGGCCCGCTGGCACATGTCGCGGAACTTGGCGGGAGTCGAACCGGTGCGCACGAAGGCCTTGGTGCCATACCAGGGACGGCTGTCCCAGCCGGGGGACACCGGCACGATGTAGGGCAGATTGCCGGGCGCGGTCATTCGCCGCCAGATTTGCTCGTAACCCTCGACCATGTCGTCGTAGGTGGCCCGCCGGTCCGAGCCATGCGGATTGGCGCGATACCACGCATAGTTGTACGCCGTCGTCGCCGCAAAGCCCATCTCCGCCAGCTTGGGGTCCGGCGCGCTGGCCAGAGCCACGAAGAAAATCTCGGTTCCCTCGGCCAAACCCGCCTCCCGCGACAGCCGGGGGATCAGCTCGCGGAACTCCGCGCCGAAGCTCTCCACCAGCCGGGACGGCCGGGAAATCACCACCACCGGGCGACCCCCGATCCGGAGATAGTTGGGCTCCCGGAAGTAGCGCCCCAGATGACGGGCGGTCTGGAGCATCTGCTCGGACGTGTAGGGGGAACTGTCCCCCGTCTCCTCGTTGCACCACATCAGGGCGAACTCCATCAGATTCCGGTACTCCGCCTTGAGAAACCCCTCGTCCAGCGCCGTGTTGTGCTGCACCGACGGGCCGCTCCGGTAGCTGCAATACCAGTCGAAGACAAAGTAGGAGATGCCGTGTTCGACCGCCCAGCGGATATGCCAGTCGCTGACTCCGGGAGCGCCGTCCCGATAGTGGCCGAGCAGCGGCGTCGGCCCCCCGTAGGCCGCCATCGGCGACCAGCGTCCCGCCTGGAAATGCCCTGGGAAATAGTAGGAACCCACCTTGACCCCGGTCGCCAGGGGTTTCGGGGGCGGCAGCTCCGCCGCCAGCAGCGGCAGACTCAGCAGCACGGCAAGCACAACGCGCATGTTCCGGTTCTCCTGAATAATCCGCCGGGAGTCTAGCGCGGGGAGGAAACCCGTGCAAGCGGTACCCAAGCCACTCCGGTCCATGTCATTCATTCACCCTTCTTCCGCAGGATACAGTAGAGGCGAGCGTTGCCGAATTGGTCCTCCAGTTCCAAGCCGGCCGCCTCGGCGGCGATGGCCACTTCCTCCAGCTTGATGAGAATCCGCCGGTGCTCCTCCACGCTGTCCTTCGTGACGACAAAACTGTGCTCGGTTCTTCCATCCGAGTCCATCCACGTGCAAACCCAATATGGCCCGAACAAATGGCCCGCGATTTCAAAGACCGCCGCATGGGTGGGGGGGACGCGGACCGTGGGTTCCTGAATCACATCGAAAAGGAAAAACCCGCCGGGCCGCAGACAGGCGGCGACACACCGGAAAACCTGCGCCAGTTCATCCGGACTCTCCACGTAGTTGAGTGAATCACCGGCGCACACGACGAAGGGCACCGCCACCGGAAGGGTGAAGTCCCGGAAATCTGCCTGGTGAATCGTAAGGTGCCCCCTGACCTTGGCGAAATCACTGCGCAGCCGGGTGAGCATGGCCGGGCTACGGTCCAGGCAATGAACATGTCCGAACCGACTGAGCAGTTGCTCGGTAATCCGCCCGGAACCACAGGCCAAATCCAGAATCACGTCCCGATCAAGGTGCCGACGATGAGCCAGGAAGGCGATGTAGGGCAGATAGTTCGGCACAAAGTCCCCGGAATACTGCGACCAGACTGCCGAAAATGCCTCGTAGGGAGGAATCCTCTGTGGAATTTCCTCGATCCACTGCCGAATCTGGTCGACGGGAACAGCCATCAGGCGGACATGGCATAGCTGTGACCGACGCTCGTACAGTCGTTTGCGGGCCCAGTGCCGCCACAGCCTATCGATCCACCCCATTGCACTTCTCCTACTGCCCAGTTCCACGAAGCAATCCGCCCATACGCAACTCGTCCCCTGCAAGAAGGGTAAACACCAGACTCAAAGGTAGACTGCCAGTCGGCTCCTTGCCACCATCCAGCCTCTGTCCTGCGTGGTCCCCGCGTCCCGGCCAGATGTGGCTTGATTATTCTTCGCTGTGCTTGCGCCAGCGATGGTTGGCAGAAGTCGGCCCTGGTTTCTTTGTCTTTCTCGTCTTGCCGACCGTCGGGCGCAGAATACGGCCACCGCGCAGGAAGTCCTGCGCGCGCGACGGCCCTCAATGTGGGAGCCGCCCCCGTGCGGCGACGGAGCGCGGGAACCGGGGAGGGGTTGTCGGTCTGGAATACCAGAACTCGCGGGAACGCGCAAGCAGGACGCCTTCACACCGCCGTGCAAACCAAACGCTTGGAGCGGCCACGTCCTCGTGGCCATGGCGCGCAGCGCCGGGAACGCCCCAGCCAACCCGGAAGGTGGGCATGGCGCGGGACGGGTGGTCGCGAGGACGCGACCGCTCCACGCGACAGGTGGGCATGTCCCCCGGCACGGTCGAGAAGAATGCCCTGCGAATGGGAGTGTTGGAATACCCCATTTCCTGGAGAGCAGGGCGTTCAGCTTGCGCGGGCCTTGTGCTTGCCCCAGTGAGTTCTGGGAATACCCGTTCCCCAAGCTGAAAAGAGCTCTCCCGCTTGGCACACCCTCCATCGCCGCACGGGGGCGGCTCCCACTTTGAGGCTGCAACCTGCCTTGTCCGATTCGGGCGCTGGATGCAGTCAACCCCAAGGTGAACCAAAGACCAAGAACCGGGGGCGGAGACAAAATTGTCCCGTTCCCTCAGGGCGGAATATCCTATCCATTTCCCTACCTGGGGTTAGGTACCCCAGGCTAGTGCGCCAGTGAGCGCGACATGCAAGGAGGTGCAAGTCCTTCTCGAATCG
>LVAZ01000009.1 GCA_001603055.1 Victivallales bacterium Lenti_02 | reverse complement strand
AGGCCGGGGCACAGGTCCGCCATGCGCCGATCAAGCCCGAGGGCGGGAATCAGCTCGTCGAGCCGGTGGCTGGCGAGGCGCGGATAGGCCAGCCGGGCCAGGGCCAGGGTGTCGATCCAGGGGCCGAAGGAATGGATGGGGAAGGCCTCCGCCAGAATGGTCCGCTCGGTGGCCACATTGTGGGCGAGAATGGGCCGTCCCCCCAGCCAGGGGGCCAACTGGGGCCAGAGTTCGGCCAGAGTCGGGGCGGCAGCCAGTTCGTCGCGCAACAGGGCATGGCGTCCGGGCGCATAGGGGTTGAAGGGGCGGGGACCGGGATTGAGCAGACTCATGAACCGGTAGGTATCGGCCACCTGTCCGCAGTCCACGAAGGCCAGGCCGATTTGCCAGGGCGTGTTCGGGTAGTCCTCCACCACGCCGGTCGTCTCGAAATCCAGGGCCACCAGTTGCGCGTCCGCAGCTCGCGTCATGGGGTCTCCCGGATCAGCTTGGCGGCGAGACTCTTCGCGAAGGCGGGCAAGGGGACTCGCACGGTGCCCCCGCTGGCCGCAACTGTGCTGCCGGGCTGGACTGCCCCGCTGAGGGTGTCCCATAGTTTCACCCGGAAACGACCGTCGGGAACGCCCTCGATGATGACTTCCGTGGGCGGCACGGGCCAGGCGGAGGTGCCGAGACTATGGCGGTACCAGTTGAAGGCTTCGTGCCGGGCCCAGAGCAGCACGGTGGGGGCGGCTTCCAGAGCCTCCGGAGCGGTCAGGGCGTAGAGACGAACCGGGGGGTCGGTCCGTCGGGTGTAGTCCGGCAGAATGTAGTCCAGATAGACCCAGTCCCGGCCGATGTTCTCGACCAGAATGGCATGGGGACCGGCGGGAACCTCGATTTCATAGCTACCGCTGAAGGCGGTGATGTCCCGGTTGTGGTCGTCCTCGTCGGGGAAGAGTTTTTCGAGTTTGACCTCGCCGTCGAGGGCGATGCGCAGCCCGGCCCCGCCGTAGCCGGAGACATTCCCGACCCGCACGACGAACCGTCCGGGGGCGGAATAGTCCACCTGGAAGGTGACGGGATTGTGCAGGGCGGGATGGTTGTTCAGGCCGTGCTGGAGGCGGCTGAGCTGCTCCCTGCCCTCGATTCGGCCGTCCGCATGGCAGACCACGGTGCGGGGCTGGTTGAAGGGGGCGGGCGACCAACTGGCGTGGTTGCCCTGGACCAGCAGGTCCTCCTGCCGGGCCGGCGGCGGGGTGCCGCGCCAAACGGCGGAGATTCCTGCAGGCGGCGTGTAGCGCACCGTGTGGAACGGGATGCCCTGGACGTACTGCGCGACCGGGGTGAAAAGCGGATAGAGGTTGTGGGGCTCCACATAGTTGTCCCACCACCACAGCATGGCGGTGCCCGCCGCATTGCCGAAGATGCCGCTCCAGAGGCCGTTGTGGAGATGGATGCCGTCCACGTCCTCGCGGGTGCCTTCGGCGCGGGTGCCGGTGCCGTATTCGCCGAAGTAATGGGGTTTGCCAAAGGCGGCAGTCTTCTGGCGGCAGACCTCGATCATGTAGTCCGCCGCGTCGCGGGCGCCGTACTGATGGCTTTGGACATAGTCCAGTTCGGGCAGGGCATCGACCGCCGGATCGCCCTTGGTTCCCGCCCAACTGGTGGTGATGAGGTGGTCGTAGGGGTCGATGTCGCGCAGGTAGCGTCCCATGTCCCGATGCCAGGCGGCGACCTCGTCGCTGACGTAGGTCTCGATGATGTCCACCTCGTTCCAGAACTCCCAGGAGAGCAGGTTGGGACAATGCCCCCAGCGGGCGACGATGTAGCGCAGCCGCCGCTGGAAGAGCTTCTGCGCCTCGGCGTTGGTGAAGAACTCGCGGGGATGGGCCAGCGGCCCCCCGTTGGCCTGGTTGTAGGGACACTGGGGCCAGGTGGCGTGGGGCTCCTTGATCCGCAGGGAGTTGAAGGAATCGATGCAGAACATGATCTGGATGCCGTGCTTGGCGGCCTCGTCGAGCACATAGTCCACCCGCCAGGCCCCTTCCAGATCGATGCGGCCGAGTCCGGCGTGGTCGTCGGCTCCCCGCGCCACCCGTTCGAGAGTGAAACAGTCGAACGGGCCGATCCAGAGCCGGGCGTAGTTGGCGCCGCTCTCGCCCAGCCGCCGCCAGTAGTTGTCGTAGTCGTAGGTGCCGCCGGGACCGGGCCAGCAGACATTCTCGCCGATGGCGAAATACGGGGTGCCGTTGTCGAACTCGAAATAGAGAGGATTGCCCTTGGCCACCCGCACCATGCCGGGATGGGCGGCGGGCGTGGCGGCGAAGGCGAAGGGATGCTCGGCGGTTTGACCATTGTTTTTCAGCACCAGCCGTCCACGGTATTCGCCCGGTTGCCGGGGACAGAACCGGAGACGCCAGCCCGCGCCTTCCTCGGGGGTCAGCCGTTCCGCCGCGCCCACGCGGGAGCGCTGGTAGGGACAATGGAAGAAGCCCGGAACCGTCACCTCGCGGCCGTCCGGCCCCGTGATGAAGGCGTCCAGACGGACCTGGTCGGGATCGAAGGGGTTGTCGTAGGTGGCAGTCAGGTCGACCGCCAGCTCGAACAACCCGTAGGCCGGGATTTCGGCCGCGTTGGCGGTTGCCGAACGGATGGCGGGGGTACCCTGCTGGCGGAGCGCCTGCTGCAAGCGCCGCCGGGGGGCCAGGTGCCGTTCCATTTCCGTCCGCAGGTCCGCGCCGCTGACCTGGCTCAGACGGAATCTGCCGCGCACCGTCTGGCCGGGGCGGAGGGCTTTCCCGTCGCGCAGGTAAAGCTGGATTTCGTAGTGGTCGGCCTTGAACTGGCGGTTGTCCTGGATGGTCAGCCGCGCCGCCGTCTCCCAGTCGGGCTCGATGGCCAGGAACCGGTCCTCCGCCACCGGCAGGGCCAGACGCCCGAAACCGGCATCGGTGAGAAAGGTGTAGGGGGTCGGCAGGGTTGCGGGAAAGGTCCCCTCCCGCGAATTCGCGCCGGCTTGCAGGAGATAGGTCTTTCCCGAAAACCGCGCCAGGGGCAGTTGGAAGCGCAGCAGGGAGGCCTCCGCCGCCATTTCCTGCCGGGGGGTGAATTCGTAGAGGAACTCCAGGACATCGGTTCCGGTGACGCGCAGGACCACGTCGGCCAAGGGCTGGTCGGCGGGGCCGGCAACGCCCTGGAGTGTCCGTGTGTTCCCGTCCTGCCCGGCTTGGAGTTCGTCCAGGTCGAACAGACTCCCCTGCCAGCCCGGCTTGGGCACATAGAGGACGACGGGGCCGAGCACCGGCAGACCGTCCATGTTGATCGCCTGCACGCCGCCTTTTGGTGCCATCTCGATGGTCACCTGAGCCTGGGCCACCATGGCCAGCGCCATCGCCGCGATACCGATCCGCATGGTTGTGCTCCTTGACTGGAAAGACGGTTCACGCCGGGGCGAAGGCCCGGAACACCGCGCCGAAGTCCACCTTGCCAACCCGCCGGTTGCCATAGCGGTCCATGAGCCGTTCCACCCCCTCGGTCAGGTGTTTCGAGGTGATGCCGTGCTGGATGGAGAGGCTGGCCTCGATGAAGGCGGCGAGATGGTCGCAGCAGCGGATGATCTCGCCGTCCACGGGCTGGAAACGGGGATCGTCGTAGTGGGTGCCGATCTCCCCGACCGTCAGGCCGGTGCGCAATTCCCCGTCGACGACCGCCCGGTTGGAGAACTCGTCCTCGGTGTAGTAGCGGATTTGCTGGTGCCAGGCATGGGGCAGGAGGGGAAGCAGGCGGTCCTCCACCTGTTCCCTCTCGTAGTCCTTGATAATGTCCTCGAGCCCTTCGACGGCCGCCTTGACGGGACTGGTGATGTCGCGGGTGAGGACCTCGGGCAGATCGTGGAACAGAGCGGCCAGGAAATCGTTCGCCACACGGTGGTCGCTGGCCTCCTGCTCGCGCATGGCCAGATAGGTGAGCACGGCCACCATCAGCATGTGGCCGAGCACCGAGGTTTCGGGAATACGGTGGGACTGGGACCAGCGCCGCTGGAAGCGGAGCTGCCCGCAGAGGTCCACGAAACCGGAGGTTTTGCGACCGAGGGCCAGACGCTGCACGCCGAAGAGGTCGTAATGGTCCTCGATCTGGTCCTCGATCTCGGTCTTGATCTTGTCGATCCCGTAGACGAAGGGGCAGACCCGGTAGATGATGTTGAACTCCCACTGGGTGGCCAGAAAATGGGCGGCTTTGAGCACCCGCTTCTCCCGCCGGGCATAGCCCTCCTCGCACAGGTGGCGGCGGAAGCGCTCGCTGAAGCCGCCCTTCACCGGTTCCACCATGCCGGCCAACTGCGCGAGCACGTACTCGTTCAGCTCGCGGCCCTTTTCGGCCATCATCTTGTAGAAGACCGGGGGTTTGATGTCGGTGAGGATGATGCGGTGCAGCATCTCGAAGATACCGCCCTCGATCAGCAGGAGCCAGTCGATGGGGGGGCGCCCGTCACCCTCCTCCTCGAATTTGGCGAGCACGTAGGCGATCACCATCTTGTGCGCCTGCTTGTCGAGTTCGGTGAACTCCATCGGGCGCACCTGGTCGTTCCAGCGGCGAATGCTGGCGCTGTCGTAGAGATGCTCGATCAGGGGCTTGTTCAGGGAGGTGGCGGAAACGCTGCTCATGGTTCTCGGTCCGGGTGGGTGATGGCGCAGACCAGAACGTATCCCGGCCCCGGTCCGAATCAACCGCATTGCATCGCGCCCCCTGCCGGGCTATGCTGGGAAGCCGACGACGAACACGAGCGACCGGGAGTTTTCGGCGATGATGTTCGAGAACGCCCGCGCCATGAACCGGGGCTAACAGGATTCCCGCTTCCATGCCAAACCAGGATCATCCGGAAGGTCCCACGCCGCTTCTGCCGCTCGCCTCCGGCGGGGAGCCAGCGGTAGCGGAAGCGCCCGAGACGCCCGAGAATCTCGACATGCTCCTTCCCAAGCCGGGCTGCATGGAATTCCGTTCCCTGCTGCTGCCCGAGCTGCTGGTCTGGCTGCCGGTTGCCGTCTGGCCTGCCCTTCTGCTGCTGTGCTGGACGAACCGGCATGCGCCGGACTCCGTTTTGCTCTCTCTGCTGGTTCTGCTGCCCGTGTTCTGGCAGCGGGGCATCGCCTTCGACGGCCGGATCAAGAGCTATCAAACCTGGAACGGCCCCCTGTTCCCCCTTTTTCGCCGTTTCCACGACTATGCCGGGATGACCGGGGTCGAAGTCCGCGAAAACCACTGGGTCTTCTCCCAGTTTCTTCCCGAAACCGCGCGGAGCTACCTCCGGCTGGAACTGGGCCACTACGACGTGGTCCTGATTCATGGCCGCGCGGGGGGCCGCCCGATCAAACGGTTCCGCAACTTCGCCGCCGCCATTGTCGCCGCCAACCAGGTGGCCGATTTTCTCGACCTTCCCGTCCAGGTCCACCAGCCGCCCCAGTGAAAACCCGCGTCGGCTGACTGGTCGAATCCGGGGGGCTGTGTATGGTTTGGTGAGTACCCATATCACCTCGCCACGAATCCGGAGTTCATACCATGAGCCTGCTGATCGCCAACTGCCGCGTCGTCTCCCCCGGCGTGGATTTGCCCAATGCCGCCGTTCTCGTCGAAGGCAAGACCATCGCGGGAGTCTTCCCCGCCGGCCGGAAAGCCCCCGCCGCCGACACGGTGTTCGACGCCGCCGGGGCCATGCTGATGCCCGGTTTCATCGACATCCACTACCACGGCGCGGTGGGCTACGACAACACCGACGGCTCGGTCGAGGCGGTCGCCCGCATCGCCGAGGCCAAGCTGCGCGACGGGGTCACCACCATCTGCCCCACCACCCTCACCCTCCCCGAGGAACAGCTCGCCGCCAGCCTGCGCACGGTGGCCGAATACGCCGCCAACCCCGCCTTCGCCAAGGTGGCCGGCGTCCACCTCGAAGGCCCCTACATCAACTGCACCTGCACCGGGGCCCAGAACCCCGCCTTTGTCCGCCCGCCGGACATCGCGGAGGTCAAGCGGCTCGCCGCCATCTGCCCCGTCGCGATCGTCTCCTTCGCGGTCGAGGAAGCCGGCGGCATCGAGTTCGCCCGGCAACTGGCCGCCTGCGGCATCGTGGGCTCCTGCGGGCACACCGCCGCCAGCTACGGGCAACTGGCCGAGGCCAAGGCCGCCGGACTCCGCCATCTCACCCACTTCTGCAACCAGATGACCAAGCTCCACCACCGCGAAATCGGCTGCGTGGGCGGCGGGCTGCTCGACGACGACCTCGTGGTCGAGCTGATCTGCGACAAAATCCACCTCTGTCCCGACATGATCCGGCTGGCCTTCAAATCCAAGCCCGCCGACAAGGTCGTGCTCATCACCGACTCCATGTCCGCCACCGGTCTCGAAGACGGGGACTACTCCCTCGGCGGCCTGGCGGTGGTGGTGAGCGACGGCGCGGCGCGGCTGAAATCCGACGGGGCGCTCGCGGGCAGCACCCTCCAGTTCAACACCGCCCTGAAAAACGTGGCCGAAGTCACCGGCCTGCCCCTGTCGCGGCTGGTCCAGACCACCTCGCTGAACCAGGCCGCCTCGCTGGGCCTCAAGGGACTGGGCAAGATCGAAGCCGGCTGGACGGCGGACCTGGCCCTGCTGGACGAGACCTTCGCCGTCCAGGCGGTCTTCGTCGACGGCCAGCGCAAGGTCTGAGCCCTCCATGGAGTCCCCTCTGCTCGACCGAATTCAGACTCCAGGCGACCTGCGTCAGATTCCCGTAGAACGCCTGTCGGCCCTGGCGGCGGAAATCCGCGCCGAACTGCTCGACATCGTTTCCCGGCGGGGGGGGCATCTGGCCTCGAACCTCGGCGTGGTCGAATTGACCGTCGCCCTGCTGCGGACCTTCGATCCGCCCCGCGACCGGCTGGTCTGGGACACCAGCCACCAGGGCTATGTCCACAAACTGCTCACCGGCCGCCGCCCCCTCATGCGCAGCCTGCGGCAGGACGAGGGCTGCTGCGGGTTCCTCCATCCCGAGGAAAGCCCCTACGACGCCTTCGCGGCGGGCCATGCGGGCACCGCCATTTCGGCCGCTCTCGGCATGGCGGCGGCGCGCGACCTGGCGGGAACCGGCGAACGGGTCGTCGCCATCGTCGGCGACGGCGCCCTCTCCTGTGGGTCCTCCCTCGAAGGGCTGAACAGCGTCGTCGAGACCACGCGGGACCTGATCGTGGTCCTCAACGACAACCGCATGTCCATCGATCCCAATGTGGGCGGCATCGCCCGCTACCTCAACTCGCTGATCGCGGGCAAGGGCTACAACCGCTTCCGCTCGTATCTGTCGGAAAACCTGCCCCGGGTGCCGGGCATCGGGCCGAGGCTGAAAAAGCTGCTCCACCGCCTCCAGGAAGCCGTGAAAAGCCTGATCCTGCCGGGTGCCTTCTTCGAGGGCCTGGGCCTGCGCTACATCGGCCCGCTGGACGGTCACGACCTGCCCCGGCTCTGCCGGACCTTCGAACGCCTCCGCGACCTGCGCCAGCCCCTGCTGGTCCATGTCATCACCGAGAAGGGGCGCGGCTACGAGCCGGCCACCGCCGCCCCCGACCGCTTCCACGGCATCGGCGAATTCGACCTTGCCACCGGCGAATCCAACGGCGACAGCCACGGGCCAACCTTTTCGAGCGAACTGGGGAAACTGGCCTGCGAGGGGGCGGAGCGGGACCCGCAGTTCATCGCCGTCGTCGCGGGCATGTGCCAGGCCACCGGGCTCAAAGCCTTCCGGCAGCGCTTTCCCCAGCGAATCCACGATGCGGGCATCGCCGAAGAGCATGCGGTGATCTTCGCGGCGGGGCTGGCGGCCTCCGGCGCCCATCCGATGGTGGCCATCTACGCCAGCTTCATGCAGCGGGCCATGGACTACGTCTACCACGACGTCTGCCTGCAGCAGCTCCCGGTCGTTTTCTGTCTCGACCGGGCCGGAATCGTGCCCGACGGTCCTACCCATCACGGCATCTACGACCTGGCCTTCTGGCGCGCCCTGCCGAATCTGGCCGTCCTGCAACCGGCCGACGGCGGCGACTTCGCGCTGCTGTTCCATGCCGCCCGCGAGCGGCTGGCCCCCGTGATCCTGCGCTATCCCCGCGCCTCCTCCGATGCCCTGCTGGGCACCTCCCGCCAACCTCTGGTCTGGGGCAAGGCCGAAGTGCTCCGCGACGGCGGTGACCTGGCCCTATGGGGAGTGGGGCGCGAAGCGGCCACCGCCCTTGCCGTGGCCGACGAACTGGCCCGCCAGGGCATCGCCGCCACGGTCGTGAATCCCCGTTTCATCCTCCCCTTCGACCGGGACTTGGCGCGGGATCAGCTTGACCGGGGAATGGCCATCGCGGTCATCGAGGACCATTGCGTGGCCGGCGGCTTCGGTGCCTTGCTGCGCGAGGAATTCGCCGATCATCCGTACGGCGGGCGCATTCTCGTCCTCGGCTGGCCCCGCGAGGTGGTCCCCTGGGGGACGGTTCCCGCCCTGCGCGCCAAATACGGGCTTGACCCGGAGGGCCTGGCCAAGCGGGTCGCCGCTCACTTCCGCTCGTTTCCTCAGCCAACAGCCGCTCGCGGAGCTTGACTTTGCCTGCGGCCCGGTTCATTGTTCGAGTTCTTCCCCAATCCGTCGCCCCCTTGCCGGAGATACCACGATGAAACATGCTCGTTGGAGCACAGCCTGCGCGGCAGTCTTCGCTCTCGTCTCCCTGGCTCCCGCGGCTGCTTTCGCACAACCAGTCCAGCTTTCGCCGCTGGCCATGGTTCCCTCCGGCGACGGGACCCTCCTCTATGTGGCCCAGGCCACCGCCCGCCAAGTCGCAGTCTACGATCTGGCGGCCAAACGGGTGGCCAAAGTCATATCGCTCGAGGTTTCCGGCGAACTGACCGGGCTCGCCCTGTCGCCGGACGGCCAGACCCTGGCCGTGACCGTCGCCGGTCCCAAAGGCGAAATCCTGCTGCAACCGGTCGCCGGCGGCAAGCCCCGGACCGCCCGTTTCGGACACACGCCCGGCACCCCGGTTTTCTCGCCCGACGGCGGCACCCTGTACGTCGCCAGCCGTTTCACCAACGAAGTCGGCATGATCGACGTGCGCAGCGGCAAGATGGGGCGGACGATGCCCACCTCCCGCGAGCCGTTCGCCGCCGCGCTCCTGCCCGACGGCAGCAAGCTGTTCGTTGCCAACCATCTGCCCAGCGGTCCGGCCAACGGGGCCTATGTCGCCGCCTCGGTCAGCGTCTTCGATCCCAAAACCGCGCAGGCGCTGGCCACCATCGTCCTGCCCAACGGCTCCACCGGCGTCCGCGGCGCCTGCGTCTCCCCCGACGGCAAGCATGTCTATGTCACCCACATCCTGGCCCGCTACCAACTGCCCACCACCCAGCTCGAACGCGGCTGGATGAACACCAACGCCATCAGCGTCATCGACACGGCCGCCAACGTCCTGGTGAACACGGTTCTGCTCGACGACGTGGACCTCGGCGCGGCCAATCCCTGGGGGGTGGCCTGCACACCCGACGGCGCCAGCATCTGCGTCGCCATCGCCGGCACCCATGAAATCGCCGTCATCAACGCGGCGGCGCTGCACGAACGGCTGGCCAAGGCCGCGGCCGGCGAACGGGTGACCGAAGTCACCCGCAGCGCCGAGGATGTGCCCAACGACCTCAGCTTTCTGGTCGGCGCCAAACAGCGCTTCGCCCTGGCCGGCAACGGCCCGCGCGGCTTGGCCGTGGTCGGCAGCAACGCCTATGCCGCCGAATACTTCACCGACTCCATCGGGGTGGTCGAACTCGCCCGCGAAACCATCCACCAGCCCCTGTCCATGCCGCTGGGACCCAAGGTCGAACCCACGCAAATCCGTTTGGGCGAACAATACTTCAACGACGGGAACTTCTGTTTCCAGAAATGGCAGAGCTGCGCCAGTTGCCATCCCGACGCCCGGGTCGACGGCCTGAACTGGGACCTGCTCAACGACGGCTTGGGCAACCCCAAGCAGACGAAGAGCATGCTGCTCTCGCACCAGACCCCGCCGACGATGATGACCGGCATCCGCGCCAACGCCGAGATCGCCGTGCGCGCGGGCTTCAAGTTCATCCAGTTCGCCGTGCGTCCCGAGGAGGACTCGGTGGCCGTCGATGAATACCTCAAAGCGCTCCAGCCCGTGCCCAGCCCGTTCCTCGTGGACGGCAAGCTGTCGGCCTCCGCACTGCGCGGTCGGAAACTCTTCCAGGAAGCCGGCTGCGCGGAATGCCATCCCGCCCCCCTCTACACCAACCTCCAGTCCTACAACGTGGGCCTGGGGCAAGGGGTTCACAAGGATACCAAGTTCGACACCCCCACCCTGATCGAGAACTGGCGTACGGCCCCCTTCCTCTACGACGGCCGGGCCGCGACCATGCTCGACGTTCTCAAAACCCACAATCCGAACGACACCCACGGCAAAACCAGCCGACTCAGCGACAAGGAACTGGCCGACCTCGCCGAGTTCATCCTCTCCCTCTAGCCGGGTTCCCCCTGCCCTCATGGTCTTCGCCGTTTCCATCCTCGCGGTGCTTGTCCTCTTCTTTCTGGCGGGGGCCTTGCCGGTTGACGGGGTGCATCCGACCGTGGTGTTCCGCACCCCGGTCTTCCTTTTCCTCCTGGCCCTGCTCTGCGGCTCTTGCCTGATTGCCACGCTGCGCGGCGGGCGCTGGCGGAAGCCGGGATTTCTGCTCTGCCACCTGGGCGTGGTGCTTGTCTGCCTCGGCGCGTTCGCGGGTCAAGTGTGGGGCGACCGGTCCAGCTTCCGGACCCCGGTGGACGAGCAGTTCGACACCCCCGAGCTGCCCCGCGACGACGGCACCCAAATCCCCCTCGGATTCCGGCTGGCGGTGGTCGACGCCAAGGCCGACTACTATCCGCCCAAATCCTATGGCATGTACGCGCCGCCCGACTACAACCTCGTGCGCGAAGTCGCCATTCGGCCCGATGGAACCCTGGACCTTCCCGACGAACTTCAACCCTCCTCCGGCCTGCTGCGCGGCGAAGGCGGCACCTGGGCGCGGCAGGTGGTTCTCGCCGACGGCAGCCTCCTGCAAGTGGTCCCCCCCACCGTCAAGTATTACGAAGCCACCCTCCGTTTCCTCCACGACGACCGTCCCTCCGACACCCGCGTCGTGGTCGTGAACCATCCGGCCACCTATCGCGGCTGGCGCTTCTATCTGATGGACTACCAGACCGAACCCTATCTCGCCGTGTCCCTGGCGGCCCGGCGCGACCCCGGCCGACGGCTGGCGATCCTCGGCATCTGGTGCCTCATCCTCGGCACCGCCTGGATTTGCTGGCAACCCCGGAGGACGCGGGCATGACGGCGGACGGCGCGATTACCCTGCTGATCGTGGCGGCCATAGCCGGCTATGCGCTCTGTTTCGCGCTGCTTCTGCCGCGCTGGCGGATCGCTTATGCCGTCGGCCTGCTGGGCTGGCTGGCCAATCTGGCGGTTTTCGTCCTGAACTGGGCGCATGTCGGGCATCCGCCCTTCGGCAACATGTACCATGTCCAGGTGGTGCTCGGCCTGAGCTTTCTGCCCCTGTTCGCGTTGCTGCGCCGACGGGGCGACTATACATGGCTGGCCCCCCACTTCGCTCTGGTCTCGTGCCTGCCCATGATCGGCACGCTGTTCCTCGAACGGGACCTGCAATGGCGGCGCATGCCCGCCCTGCAGTCGCCCTGGTTCGTGCCCCATGTGCTCAGCTACATGGTGTCCTACTCGCTGCTGGCGGTGGCGTTCGCGGCCTTGGTGTGGGGGCTCATCCTGGCTTGGCAGGAGAGGGAATCGGCTCTTCTGGAACGCTCGCGCCGAGCGGTCTACGCGCTAACCCGGCTGGCCTTTCCCCTGATGAGCTTCGGGCTGCTCTCCGGAGCGCTCTGGGCCGAGGAGGCCTGGGGCGTCTACTGGTCCTGGGACCCCAAGGAAACCTGGTCGCTGATTACCTGGACCCTCTATTTGATCTATTTCCATGCCCGGCTGTCGCCGCGCACCCGCCGCTTCGAGATCGCCGCCCATCTGCTCGCCTTCGCCGCGCTGCTCGCCACCTTCATCCTGGTCAATCTGCTGCCCAAGATCGGCGGCGGGCTGCACAGCTACAGCTAGTTTTTCGGCAGCACCAGCTCGAAGGCCGCTTCCGGAATCCGGGAGCCGGGAGTCGCGGCGGGAACGGTGGTCCGCCCGTAGTCGCGGAACTGGTCGAAGACCACGGCGGCATCGCCGTCCTTGGCCCGCAGGGCCACGGCGACCTGCACCACCCCGTCCTCGGCGGCGGGCAGGGTCACGGGCAGGTTCAGCCACTCGAATCCCAGCATGTCCTTCTCCCAGAAGGGCTCCTTCCGGAAAGGAAGCCCCGGGAGCTGGTAATCCACCCGGGTCTGGTCGATGCGGACCACCGGCACCCGCAGGATGGCCTGGCCACCGGGCGGCAATTCGACCCCGACAAACCGTTTGACGATGACGGAACCGTCGGGCGGAATGCCTTGGAGGCTGGACCCTCCCGTTCCCCCGAGCGGTCCGTGGTCGTGATGAATCACCCGGTCGGGGAGTTCCAGGCGCGTGCCCTGCGGCCGCAGCCAGCGCATCATCGCCGCCTCGTACTGGAATTGGTAGAGCTGATAGGAGGCGTTCACGAAAAAGACGGCGAAGACCGCCGCCAGTCCCAGCAGCAGGCGCCGCCGCCGCCCCGCCTCGCCGGTCGCGTAGCGGAACCGGCGGTAGCCAAGCATCGCCCCGTTTCCCGCGAACACGCAGACCCAGGGGACGATGGGAATCCGGAAACGGGCCAGAACGTAGAAAATCACCGTCCCCGCGCAGTACATCAGCACGGCGTAGTAGAGATACAGCCGCCGCGGCGAGCGCCAGCGCCAGGACAGCAGCATGCCGAAGACGCCCAGCGCCCCCAGCACCGCGAAATCCAGCAGGAACGGCATCTTCAGCAACCGGCTCGCCGCCCCGTGATGGGAGAAGATCACATTGTTCGGAATCTCCTGCCGGTTCCAGAACAGCAGGAAGGTCCGGCCCTTCAGCTCGCCGTACACCAGTGGCTCGCGCATCGCCCAGTCCACCATCTGGCGAAAGGCGGAAACCCTCTCGTCGCCCGGCAGGCTGGCCAGACGCATCGCCTCCTGATAGGCCGGGGGATATTCGAGACCGCCCGCCGGGGCCTCGACCGTGTTGCCCAGAGCCAGCACGGCGTCCATCGCCGAAGACGGTCCCGTCCAGCGCTCGTAATGGTGGTAGTTGCGCAGGGCGAAGGGCAGTTGCGGCAGGTAGACCATGGCCAGCAGTCCCACCGCCAGGCCGGCGGCCAGCACCGGTTGCCGGCGATACCGCCAGGCCAGCAGGGCCAGCAGGCCGGGGACCAGCAGCAGCGCGTTGCCCCGGGTCAGAATCGCCAGCGAAGCAACCAGTCCGATCAGCAACCAGCGCCACCAGCGCGGTCGGTGCCAGACCACCACCGCCAGATACAGCAGCAGGGCCATCCAGAATGCCTGCAAGGTCGCCATCAGCAGGAACGGGGTGTAGAAAATCGTGAACCGGGCCAGGGCCAGGCAAGCCGCCGCCACGATTCCCGCCCGCCGCCCGAAGAGCCGCGCCGCCGTCAGCCCGGTCAGCCAGACCGCCGTCGCGCCCAGCAGGCTCTGCACCAGCAGCACCCCCCAGACCGACTGGGCCGTGAGCAGGTAGATCAGCGGCAGGAACACCGCGTAGTACAGGGGCTGGTAGTAGAAATGCTCCGGCCACTGGCCGTTGACGATTTCCAGGGCGATTCGGCGGTAGGTCGCCATGTCGGTCGCCGCCACCGGATTGACCACCGCCCCGGTGGCGCGCAGTTCCCAGCAGACCAGCAGGCGCAGAAGCAGGCCGACAGCGGCGACCACGCCGAGAACGACGAGGAATTTCCGCGTGCGCGGGGAAACGGCGAAGCGGGGCAAAGTCATGGAAATCTCCGGAGAGTTGCACAGGTCCACAACCTTACGCCATCCTTGCCCGCCGCACAAGGAAAAAGTCCTCGACAAATTGTCGCGCGCGCCGCCGCGATGGGTATAGTTGAACCACTCCATATCAACCGCATCGACACCCCCTGCAACGTATCATGATTCTTGCAACCGAGCGCTTTTTCGGGCCGGACACGCCCTTGCGCCGCGCCGCCGAAGTCGGCGGGCGCGAGTACGAGGAGCGCCCGCAGCAACGCCAGATGGCCCTCGAAGTGGCGCACCACCTCGACGATGGCCGCCACCTGCTGATCGAGGCCCCGACCGGGGTCGGCAAAACCTTCGCCTATCTGGTGCCCGCGATCCATTTCGCCCTGGACCGTAAGGTCCCGGTCGTCGTCAGCACCCATACCATCAGCCTCCAGGAGCAGATTCTCGAAAAGGACGTGCCGGTCCTCCAGGAACTGCTCGGGGTCGAGTTCCGCGCCACCGTCGCCAAGGGGCGCAGCAATTATCTCTGCCTGCGTCGCCTGAACACCCTGGCCGAGGTGGACCAGGCCCTGCTGCCCGGGGTCGCACTCAGCGAAATCGACCAGATTCTCACCTGGGCGCGGACCACCGAGGAGGGCACCCTGGGCGACTTCGGGACAGTGCTCAGCGAGGGCATCTGGGAGAGCGTCTGCTGCGAACGGGGGAATTGCCTGAACAAGCAGTGCCCGTTCTTCCGCCGCTGCTTCCTGTTCCGCGCCCGGGCGAAACTCCAGAATGTCCAGATCGTAGTGGCCAACCACGCCCTCTTTTTCAGCGATTTGGCCATGAAGCAGTCCAGCAAGGAAGACGAGGCCGTCGGTGTGCTGCCCGCCTACGGGGCGGTAGTCCTCGACGAGGCCCACACCATCGAGGACTGCGCCTCCTCCCACCTCGGCATCCGGGTGAGTTCCTGGAGCATCGCCCGCATCCTCCGCCGCCTCTACGACGACCGCCGCGACCGCGGCATCCTCAAGGACATCATGTTCGAGAACGCGCGGGTCGCCACCACCCGTGCCGCCCGCATGTCCCGCAGTTTCTTCGCCCAGATTCAGAAATGGCTCGAACCCCAGGCCGACCCCCTCCGCTACACGGCGGCCGGGCATATCCCGACCTATCTGGACGAGCCGCTCCGCGCCCTCGAGGCGGAGCTGGCCCGGCNNCCGGGACGAGCGCCGCCAGGAAATCGCCGGGCTGGCCGACCAGATCCGCGAGCTGCGCATCGGCATGTTCCAGTTCCTCAACATGACCGAGACCGGCCACGTCTACTGGTTCGAGCGCGAGGGCCGGGACCGCCAGGATGTCACCTTCAACGCCGTGCCCATCTGCGTCGCCCCGCTGC
>LVAZ01000592.1 GCA_001603055.1 Victivallales bacterium Lenti_02 | reverse complement strand
CACCATCACGGTCAACGGCAAGTCCTACCATGTGGACGTGGCCCCCGCCGTGGCCGGCGCCGCCCCCCAGATCACCAGCGTCACGCCCGTCGCGGCCCCCGCCGCCGCGCCCGTCGCGGCCCCCGCCGGGGCCGGCACCGAGATCGTCGCCCCCATGCCCGGCACCGTCCTGAAGATTCTCGTCGAGGTCGGCGCCACCGTGGCCAACGGCGACACGCTGGTGGTCCTCGAGGCGATGAAGATGGAGCAGCCGATCAAGGCCCACAGCGACGGCGTCGTCCAGTCCATCGAGGTCGCCGAGGGCGAAACGGTCGAGTCCGGCCAGGTCGTGGCCATCATCTAAGGCGGAAAGACGCCCCCCATCCCCATGAAAAAAACCATGCATTCCTCCTTTGCCATGCGGATGCTGGGCGGCCTCTTCGCCGCCCTCCTCGCCACCGCGTGCCTGGTGCGCGCCGACGGGCGGATCAGCGTCACCGACGACGAGCCGCCCGCTCCGGGCGACATGCAGCGCCGGGTCTTCGACCTGACCCAGGGTGCCGACGACGTGGCGGTCCTCAGCTACGTCTGGCCCACCCCGGCCATCGTCTACCAGGTCAGCGTCGAGCCCGGCCAGGTCGTCCTGCCCGGCCGCTCCCTCTTCATTCTGAGCATCAAGCCGGACCATTCCGACAACGACCCCCAGTTCCCCACCCGGAGCAAGGCCGACTTCAAGGCCGGGATGACCTACAAGGTCGAGGAGGTGCTGGTTTCCCGCGGCGACAAGATCGCGGGCCACGCCGCCGGCCCCGAGGCCACGCCGCCCGCCGTCCTGCTGCGCCTGCGGCCCATGCCGAACTACCACGACTCGACCACGCCCAGTGAATCGGGCTCGCTCCAGCTCGGCCCCCTGATCCGCAACCTGTGGCACAGCACCGGCTTGTACGCGCTGGTCAACGAGAGCCGGAACGACTGGACTCTGGGCCTCGGCCAGCTCATCATGATGGCCGTCGGCCTGGTCCTGATCTACCTGGCGATCGTCCGGGGCTTCGAGCCCCTGCTGCTGCTGCCCATCGGCTTCGGCGCGGTGATGACCAACATCCCCGTCGCCATGCTCTCCGGGCCGGACGGGATTCTCGGCATGATCTACACCGTGGGCGTGGAGACGGGCGTGTTCCCGCTCTTCATCTTCATGGGCGTCGGGGCCATGACCGACTTCGGGCCGCTCATCGCCAACCCCTGGACCGCCCTGCTCGGCGGCGCCGCCCAGCTCGGCATCTTCTTCGCCCTGTTCGGCGCGCTGGTGCTCTCGGTCTACGTTCCCGGCATCCATTTCAACCTCAAGGATGCCGCCTCGATCGGTATCATCGGCGGCGCGGACGGCCCCACCGCCATCTTCCTGGCCAGCAAACTCGCCCCCAATCTGCTCGGGGCCATCGCCGTGGCGGCCTATTCCTACATGGCCCTCGTGCCCATCATCCAGCCGCCCATCATGAAGCTCCTCACCACCAAGGAGCAGCGCAAAATCCGCATGAGCCAGCTTCGCCCCGTCTCGAAGATCGAGAAAATCTGCTTCCCGCTCATCATCACCCTGCTCTGCGCCTTCCTGCTGCCCGACGCCGCGCCCCTGATCGGCATGCTCATGCTCGGCAACCTGATGCGCGAAAGCGGCGTGGTCAACCGCCTCTCCGACACCGCCCAGAACGCCCTCATCAACATCGTCACCATCTGCCTCGGCCTGGCGGTCGGCTCGAAGCTCTCGGCCGACAAGTTCCTGAACGCGCAGACCCTCGGCATCCTGGTCATGGGGCTGGTGGCCTTCTGCGTCGGCACGGCCGGCGGCGTCCTGCTCGGCCAGGTCATGCGCATCCTCACCGGCAACAAGGTGAACCCGCTCATCGGCGGGGCCGGCGTCTCCGCCGTGCCCATGGCCGCCCGCGTGGTCAACAAGGTGGGCATGGAGGACGATCCCCACAACTTCCTGCTCATGCACGCCATGGGCCCGAACGTCGCCGGCGTGATCGGCTCCGCCGTCGCCGCCGGCGTCCTCCTGAACGCCCTCCGGCTGTTCGGCTGATTCCCGCTCCGCTCCCCGTTTCCGCAACGCCCCGCCACCCGGCGGGGCGTTTTTTTCTCTGACACTGAACCGCGCTCGCACTCAGGTGGTGCCTGGCGCTGTACCGGCCGCCGGGGAGTACGGAGCCCCCGGCATGGGGGGCCGCGCCGCCTGGAGCGCCGAGTTCGATCTGCTCCACAACCGCATGAACACCACCGAGGCCGGGACGGGCCTGGCCGCTCCTCTGGTGACCGAGTGGAACGGCAATCTGCCCGCCGGACCCCGGAATTTCGTCGAGAGCATCGGCGGCGCGGTCTTCGATCCGGGCGCGGACACGGTCGTGCTGGGCGCTCCCCTCGCCGGGGCGGCGGGCACTCCCGGTCAGGTGCATCCGCACGACGCGGACGGGGACGGGCGCTGGGGAGTGGCCGGAGCATCCTGCTCCGGTAGGCTGTTCTTCATGCAAATTCCGGAGCTGGAAGCTCCGGCCACCTCAGTCGGACGTGGTCTTCACCGATCTGGACGGGAGCGGGGACTGGAATCCCGGCGAGCCGGTCTCCCGTCTTCGCACCGGACTTTGTCCGGCGCTACGCCGTGGCAAGGGGAGAACGCGGCGGACGGGGAGGATTCCGTTTGTAGTACAGGCTTCAGCCTGCTGCTTGATTTTCTTGTGGCGCAACCTATTTGCTACGAGGTAAATAAGATCGCAGGACGGAGCTTGCTGACAGGGGAGTGGCCGGAGCATCCTGCTCCGGTAGGCTGCTCTTCATGCAAATTCCGGAGCTGGAAGCTCCGGCCACCACCGATAAGGTGGAGTTTCTCTACGACGGCCAGGGCCGTCGGCTGCGAAGACGGTGACGCGGCGGGACGCTCCGGGCAGTCCCGTGGCGACCTTCTACGTCTGGGACGGCTGGACGGTGGTCGAGGAGACCGAGTCGGCGCGGGGATGATCGAAGGCAGGCCTTTCCCCCCTGAAATCCCACGGGCGGTGATACCTATACCGTGACGGGGGGCAGGCCGATGGC
>LVAZ01000591.1 GCA_001603055.1 Victivallales bacterium Lenti_02 | reverse complement strand
CCACTGTCCTGCCCCCGCCCCCCCCGCCGTCGCCGCCCCGCGAATTCCGCGAGAACTTCGAGGACACCCCGTCCGGGCAGCGGCCGCGCTGGGCGCGGGTGAGCGGGGAAAAAGGCGGCGCCTCGGTCCGCGTGGTGGCCGACCAGGCCCAGGCGGGCAGCCGGAGCCTGCGCATCGTCGATGCCCCCGAGGCCCAGCCCGCCTGGGAACCCCATTTCTACTACCAGCCCGACCTTTCCCAGGGCACCGTCCGCCAGTCCTTCGCCGTACGCATCGGCCAGGACGCCCGCCTGCGCATCGAGTGGCGCGACGCCTCGCCCTATCCCGGCTGCATCGGCCCGAGCGTGCTTTTCCTCGGCAACGGCAATATCGAGGCCGGCGGCCGCTTCCTCGCCAATGTCCCCGTCGAGACCTGGCTCGAAGTCACCATCACGGCCACCCTGGGCGGCGAGGGAACCGGTACCTTCGACCTGACCGTCGCCGGGCCGGGCCGGCGCCAGTTCAGCTTCCCCAACCTGCCCTGGAGCGGGGACAATTTCCGCGCCCTCCACTGGCTGGGCTTCATCAGCGAGGCTACGGTTGCCACCACAAGCCATGTGGACGAACTCTCCCTCGAACGCCTGCCCGAATAGACGGGCACACCCCAAAGGACAAGCCATGAAAACGGGAATCGGTCTGGTCGGCATGTTGTTGATTTTGGCGGCGGGCTGCGCGAACTTCGACCCGAGCGCGCTGGCGGGGCTGAATCTGGCCGATGGACCGCTCGATTCGGCCACCGTGGCCCAGGGCCTCAAGGAGGCGCTCACCGTGGGCACCCAGCGCTCGGTCGAGAAACTCGCCCAGCCCGGCGGCTATGCCAAGGATACCGCCCTCCGCCTCATGGTGCCCGAACAGCTCGACAACGTCGCCAAGACCATGCGCCGCCTCGGCCTGGGCAGCATGGTGGACGAATTCGAGGGCAAGATGAACGCCGCCGCCGAGGAGGCCGCCGCCAAGGCCGTCCCCGTCTTCGCCAGCGCGGTCCGCGCCATGACCTTCGAGGACGCGATGGGCATCCTCCGGGGCGGCCCCACCTCCGCCACCGACTACTTCAAAGCCCACACCTCCGAACAGCTCCGCGGCATGTACGCCCCCATCGTCCGCGCCAAAATGGACGAGGTGGGCGCCGCCAAGGTCTACAACTCCCTGATGGAGAAATACAACGCCATCCCCCTCGCGAAGAAGCCCGACTTCTCCCTCGATACCTACGTCACCGACAAGGCCCTCGACGGGCTCTTCCACCAGCTCGGCAAGATGGAGCAGGACATCCGCGAGAATCCCGCCGCCCGCACCACAGCCCTCCTCCGGCGAGTCTTCGCCAACTGAGGCATCCCTCAGGATGCATGCGCGGGATGATGCGGTCGTTGGTCCTGGTATTCGGAACTCACCGGCCCGCGCCGGCAATACACGTTCCGCAGCGCCGGGAACGTCCCGACCAATCGCAAAGTAAGCATGGCGCGGGGCGGACGGCCGCGAGGATGCACCCGCTCCACACATAGGGTTGACATGGGTTTCGGCAAGGTATAGAATGGAACATGGAGTTCGCACGACTGGGTAACGGAGAATGGCCATTCAACGCAAGGCGAAACGGCGGACGTGGCGGCGGGGGTTGTTATTGGCCGGGGGGATGGTGGGGCTATCCTACCTCGTCCTCCTCGTCTCTGTCACTTGCTTCCGCAAGCCGTGGATCGAGCCGCTGCCGGGGGTGCAAACCGAGATGACCCGCCCCTTCGTGCGCGAAGGCGACCTCGGCCCCGATTCCGCGTATCGGCTCATGCTGGCGGCTATCCAAACCCCCGACGAGTTGCTGCCGGAAGAGGCGTCCAAGGACCCGGCGGAATGGTTCGCGCCGGAACCCGATCCCGAAACGGGATGGCCGTCTGTCCCGCCGACGCCGGTCCGGACATGGAACGAAATCTGGGCCGACGCTTTGGGCAAGTTCAAGCACCATCC
The DNA here is from genome assembly GCA_001603055.1 of Victivallales bacterium Lenti_02. Classification (GTDB taxonomy): domain Bacteria; phylum Verrucomicrobiota; class Lentisphaeria; order Oligosphaerales; family Lenti-02; genus Lenti-02. Next base: position 1,351 of record LVAZ01000591.1, on the reverse strand, counting down.
CTGGCCGGTCGAACCGCCACCGGCGGAGTCGGCGGATGAATGGGTCGACGGGGAGATGCTTCGCAGCCGCAGATTTTCCCCTCCCGAAGCTCCGTGGACACGGAAGCAGTACGAGGACATCCTCCGCCTGAACCGGATTTTCGGGCCGCAGGTCGCCCTGCTCGACCAGGCTCTGGCCGCCCCCGACCCGCAGATGCCGACGGCGGATTCCTGGAATGTTTCGCTTGATTACCTGACAAACGCCCGGCAAATGGCCTGCTGGCTGGCGGTTTCCGCCCACTATCGGGCGGGGACGGGGGATTTCGCCGGGGCCTTCCAAGGATTTCGAGCGGATTCTCGGGCTGGGCAATCTGGTCAGCCGGGGCGGTTGTCTCATCAACCATGGTGCGGGCATCGCCTGCGCCGCGATTGGGGTGGATACGGCCTGGGTCGTCACCTCCCGCGAGCGGGTGCCCGCTCCCGTTCTCAAGGATGCGGCCCGCGCCTTCCTGGCCGCCGCCGACGAGGCGGAGCCCTTCGTCGAGGGCATCCGCGTCGAGGCTCGGATAGTGAAGAATTACATGCATCTGTTCTATCGGGACCCCTGGTTGTATCATCGTCCCGAGAATCCCGACTACTCACCAACCCTATGGGAGCGGTTCAATCAACGGACCCTGTTCTGGTTTCTCCCGCTGGTGGGCAGCACCCCGGCGAGCACGGTTCGCAATCTGGACGCCTGCTACCAGCGCCTGGTGGTTATGGCCGAAAAGCCCTACCGATCGGCCATGCAGGCCGACTACGGCACCTTCATCGCCAGATTCCAGTTGGACAAACCGATGGCACTTCTCTTCCGGGCGCGCGATCCCGTCGGCCGGGTCAGCGCAGCCGTGTTGCCCAATCTGGAGCGTGACCATCGGAAGATTGCCCACCGCGACGCCATGCTGCGGGGGATGGCCCTTTTCCTGGCGGTGCGGGCCTACGAGACGGAGCACGGGCAACCGCCCGAAACCCTCGACGCCCTGGTTCCCGACTACCTTCCCCGCATCCCCGAGGACCCCTTCGACGGAAACCCCTTCCGCTATCTGCGCCGGAACGTGCCGGGGCTGCCGCCCGAGGCCTGGGCGGTCTACAGCATCGGCGAGAACTTCATCGACGAGGGTGGTGTTGCCCATAGCGTCGGCACCTATGCCCTGAGCTATGGCATCAACCCCGACTTCGTCTGGCCCTCGGTGGGCTATCCCGAGCCCGAAGGGGAATAGTCGAAGACACACGGGCAGTATGTGGATGGCACCGGCAGCAGCGGCGGGGGGCACCGTGATTTTTGTGCCGAAGGCACGGGGGCAGGCGGGCACCGTGATTATTGTGCCGAAGG
>LVAZ01000092.1 GCA_001603055.1 Victivallales bacterium Lenti_02 | reverse complement strand
GTTGCAGGGCGTTTTGCCAGCGTTCCCAGATGGCGGGCGGATTGGCCCGGTAGCGCTCGGCCCAGCCGGGGATGCTTTGGGCCGTTCCGCAGGCGGCGAGCCCGAGCCAGAAAAGCAGCCCGGCACGGACCATCCGGAAACGGCGGGGGAACAGGGGATTTCGCATGGCGGACTCCTGCTGGATTTCCTCGCGCGGACGCGCCGACCGGACAAAGCTGATACGGTTGCGGGCGAAGTCAAGCCATACAGAGGCGCGGTTGTCTTGGGTGCGGTGTGGTTCTACATTCGTTCCGTCGGCACCGCCACGGGTGCCGTCCACGGAAACAGCCCCCACCTCTCCACCGGCAGGAGCTTGCCGTCATGAACAAACCGGTTGCCGGAAAGAAAGCCTTGTACTCGCCGTTGCTGGACGCCTTTTTCAGCGATCGCCGGGTCGATCTTCTGGTGGTTGTGGCCATTTCCTGCTCGGTGCTGGTGGCGGCGGCCTCGCTGTGCCTGGATTCGCCTTGGTTCGAGTATGCCAACCACTGGTTCACCCTGGTGTTCAGCGTCGAGCTGACCCTGCGTTTCTTCACCTACCGGGCGGCGGGGCCGGGGCTGGTGCGCCGGAAAATCGAGTATGCGGGGGACTGGTGGCTGGACTGGGTGGCGACGATTCCCTGGGATTTGCTGCTGGCTCTGGCGGTGCCGATGGGGAGCGTCGCCGTTCTGCGCCTGCTGCGCCTGCCGCGCATCGTCCGGCTATTGCGTTTCCGCCGCGTGTCCCGTTCGGCTTCCGGCCAGTTGCTGGTCTATCGTTTCAAGCGGTTGCTCGAGGGATCGCTGTTCCGGCAGATGTTCATGCTGCTGGCGGCGTCCTTGGCCGTGGTGGTTGTTTTCGCCGTGCTGCTGAACGCCCTCGGGTTCGAGGTCGGGCACGGGGGCAATTTCTGGTTTTCTCTGATTACCATGATTAGTTCGGACAGCCTCTTCGAGCTGGAGGGGCAGGCGCCGCTGACCAAGCTGGCGGTGCTGGTGCTGACCTTCGTCGGCGTGGTGGTGTTCAACGGCATCCTGCTCGCCATCCTGGTGGGCAAGCTGATGGACCAGCTCGACGAGTTCAAGAAGGGGCACGGGGACGTGGTCGAGAAGGACCACATCGTGCTGCTCGGCTGGAGCGAGGCCATTCCCCACATCGTGGACGAACTGGAGACCTACTGCCGGATCGAGCGCAAGCGGTTGCTGAAGGTACTGGTGCTGCGCGACCCCGACCACGAGGATGCGGAGCAGCTCCTGGCCCGGCGTCCCCACGTCGAGGTCATCCAGCGTTTCGGCAGTTGCTACAACATCGAGACTCTGCGGCGCATGTCGGTGCCGGCCGCCGCCGCCATCGTGGTCTTCGGCGACGCCACCGGAAAACATCGTTCCGCCCGGCTGAACGATTCGCTGGTCACCAAGGCCCTGGTTTCGATTCAGGCCGTGCTGCGGAGCGACGGCGATCCGGCCCGCCAGCCGGTGGTGGTGCTGAACTACGCGGACTATTCGCAGACCCACTACGTGAAATCCCATCTGGGAAAATTCGGGCCCGTCGGCCGACCGCCGGTCTTTTTCGATCCGGTGTTCTTCACCGCCAAGCTGGTGGCGGCCATGTGCGCGAATCCGAATCTGCACGATATCTACAACGAGCTGCTCACCGCCGAGGGCAGCGAATTCCACTTCGTCCCCGCCGCCTGTCCGGCAGGGACATCGTTCGGGCAGACGCTTCTCGCCAACCCCCGGGCCATTCCCCTCGGCTATCGGTGCCAGGGGGCGGACGGCAGCCGCAGAATTCGTCTGGTTCCCGACCCTGGCGAGGAAGTCCCGGCGGGCGCGGAGCTGATTGTCCTTGCGGCGAACTCGGCGGATGCCTGCGCCTTCCAGCCGTCGACCGCAGTCCCGCCCGGCCCTCTGGTCGATTTCTGGTCCGGCAGGTCGGAGCGGGAACGGAGCGGTCTGGCAGTTATCGGGGTCAACACCAAGATTCCCGGCATCGTCGAGGAATTCGCCAAGCAGGGGCGGCGGGTTCTGATCGTGGACAACCAGCCGGAGGCGGCTTTCCGCGAATGGTACCGGCAGGTCGCCCGCCAGCCGCTGCCCGAAGGGACCGAGTTCCGGGAATGCCATTTCCGGGACGCGGCCCAGATCGAGGCCGCCATCGACTTCGAATCGGTTGGCCAGATCATTCTGCTCGCCGACGGGCATCTGCTCGGGGACACCCCCGCCGACCAGATCGATGCCGACACCTTCTCCCGGCTGCTGATGGTCAACCACCTGATCGACGCCGAGGAGCGCCGACGGGCGCGGGACATCTATCTGGTGGTCGAGATTCTGACCCCGGACTCCGAGGAGGTCGTGCGCGAAATCCGCAACTGCTCCCATGTGGTGGGGCCGCTGGTGATCGGACGGCTGATCACCACTTTCGCCCTCTATCCGGAGCTGGAGGGCGTGTTCCGCGACATGATTCAGCTTGGCAAGGAGGACATTCTCTGCCGGCGGTTCGAGGAACTGGTCCGGCAGTTCCCGGCGCTGCCGCCGCGACCGAATGTCGCGGACCTCCTGCGCCTGCCCTGCCGGGGAGCCATCCCGCTCGGCTGGATCGAGCCCGCCACCCGTCAGATCCGCCTCAATCCACCCAAGGACACGAGTCTCCCCGATCAGGCAGAAATCATCTATCTCTGCCGGGCGGAGTAGGCTCAGTCCTCGAGCTCGTGCCGGGATTTGAGCATGGCGACGAAGGCGGGGGCGATGCCGTCGCCCTGTTCGCGGAAATGTTTGACCACTTCGTTGCCCAGAGCGGTGTTCAGGTGGTAGTGGCGGAGGGTCTGGTTGACGGCGAGGAAGCCGAAGCGGTTCACCAGCTCGGGTTTGGCCTCGCCGGCCACGACGGGGGCGTGGAGGGTGCAGTTGGTGAAGCGGGTGCCGAGGGTGCTGGCGAGGGCGTAGAATGTTTCGCCTTCCGCCGCGAACTCCGGCTGGAGGCGGCAGTCGGTGAAGGCAATCTCGCCCCGGAAGTTCGGAGCCCCCACCGTGTTGACCGTGCAGCGCTCGAAAAACACGCTGGCGGCGCAGTTGCCGAGATAGAGCGCGACGTTGTCGCAGTCGCGGAAGAGGATTTTCGGGAAGAGGGCCAGCCCGTCGGTGTAGGGGACGGCATCTCTGCCACCGATGGCGAGCTGGGTGGCGTCCGTGTCTTCCGGATGGGAGGGAGTGGTTTTTTCGAGCTGGACAAGGTCGCAGACCAGAGTGCAGTTGGTCTGGATGCGGCTGTCGTCGCAGCCGCCCTGGCGGCGCAGATCGTAGTGGTAGGGGGAGGGGATGCGGAGCAGGCGCACGCCTTGTTCCCGGTTGGCAACGGTGATGTTGCGGAACAGCAGCCGCTGGGGGAAGAACAGCCGCTGGCCTTCCCGGTCGAGCGAGAAGTCGGCGATGTGCATGAGCCAGCAGGGGGCGGTGGAATTCGGAGCGGCGGCGTAGTCGACCAGGAAATCCTCGATGTCGATGCTGGTGCCGAAACCGACGGGGTATAGGTAGTCGATGTTCTGGGGGCGCATGGAGAGGACCGAGACCCCGCCGGCGCCGCTGGGTTTGAGGGTGCAGCCGCGGATGCGGATGGGGCCGTCCCATTTCGCCCCGTAGTCGGGGCGGAAGCCGATGAAGTTGTTGCCGTGGCGGGNNCGGTGACGGAGATGCCCTTGAAGCCGATGGTGCAGTTCGAGATGTGGAGATTCCAGCAGTGGAAATGAACGTCGATGCGGTTGAGGCGGCAGTATTCGAAACGGAAGTCCTTGTTGAGGTTGGTGCCGAAGACGCCCCAGGCGATCCAGCCGCCCTCGGCGGTGAGATTGCGGAAAGTGCAGGCGAGCATGCGGGCGCCGCCGATGCCGTAGGTGCCGTGGGCGACCGGGGTCTCGGGCGGGCGGCGGCCCTTCTCCCAGGGCATGGCGCGGATGTTCTCGAGGGTCACGTCGTAGACGCTGTTGAAGGAGTAGAGCCCGTGGCGGGGTTCGAGGGAGAGGTCGCGCCGGCCCGGTTCGAGGCCCATCCACTGATTGCGGACGATGGTGCGGCTGCGCTGGATGGAGATGCCGTTGTGATGGTAGCCCGGGCCGCTGTTTTCCGGCGAATCGCCCGAGTAGCGGAAGCCGCCGCCCTCGATCACCAGATAGGTGTCGTTGCAGGGAATGGCCCGGATCGAGGTGAAGTTCCTGAACGCCCAGGCGATGTCGCCGACGATGCGCCCCTCCTCCTCGACGTAGAACAGCTCCTCGCGCGCCCAACCCGTGTTGCCGGCGTAGCCCGCCCGGATGCCGATGCGGTCCTGGTTGTCCTGGACCACGAACAGGTGATTGGCGTAGGGGGCCAGTTCGGGGATGAGCTGGACGCCCGGCCTGAGTTTCTCGACCAGAGCCTGGCGGAGGGCGTCGTCGGCGGCGAGGGACAGGGCGGGGTAGTCGTTCTGGACGATGAAGCGGGGCACCCGGCGGTCGTTGAAACGTTCGTCCACATGGAAGATGGTCTTGCCCCACTGGACGTTGGTGCGGATGGCGACGCCGTTGGTCTGCTTGATCCAGAACTCGCCGCCCGGGTTGACCACAGGCACCTGATGCTGGTTGGCGTAGGCGTGGGCCAGCTTGATCTGGACCCCGTCGTCGCTCTCGCCGTCGGAAACGGTGCCGAACATGCGGTAGTTGACGGCGTTGCGCTCGTGCAGGACGGCCAGCAGGCCGGAATCGAGGGCGATGACATCGGCCCCGTTGGCCTGCACTCCCTCGCCGGGCTGGCGAAGCTGGTAGAGCGCGCCGCCGCCGTCGCCGGGGGAGTGGAAACCGGCAGTCTCCAGCCATTCGCCCTCCCGCTGCTCCGCCCGGGCCTTCATGGTGGGGACATCCAGATACTGGGCGGGGCTCACCTGCGCCTGCAAGCCTGCCTCCTGGGCCACGCTCCGGGTCGTCGATTTCGCGAGGGCGATGCCGGCGGCTCCGATGGTGGCAATCACGCCGCGGCGGCTCAGTCTGCACGGGGTGGGCTGATCGGTCATGGTTGCCTCGTTTGACGAAGGGTTGCATGGGGCAAGGCCGGAGGAGACACCATGCCCGCGAAGCCCGACTTGTCAACCGCGATTCCCCATCCCATCCCGTAAGTTTCCCTTTTTGCGGAATGAACCGGCAACCCTCGCGGAATTTTGCCGCCATTTCTTGACGCCGGGTGAAATGGCAGTAGTCTGCCTGTCGGGAATCAATTCGCGACGGTCGAATCCTGGGCCTCGGAGGCCCGGAAGGTTTGTTTTTTCAGAAACGGACATGGTTGTTCAACTGAAATCGAAGGATGGCGGGAATGATACGCCGCCATTCGCCAGCCAAGGAGAACCGCAATATGAAACGCCGACCTTTCACCCTGATCGAGCTGCTGGTGGTCATCGCCATCATCGCCATTTTGGCTTCGATGCTGCTGCCGGCCTTGCAGCAGGCCCGGGCCAAGGCCCGCTCCATCTCGTGCGTGAACAATCTCAAGCAGCTCGGCCTCGCCAATATGATGTATGTCCAGGACAATCAGGAAACCTACAATCCCGGCTACCGGGACGAGGGCACCTACCAGATGCGCTGGGGGAACTGGCTCCAGCCCTACTACGGCGACGACAATGTGCGCCGGTGTCCCAGCAATGTCGATGACGGGGTGAGTTCCTATGGGTTCTTCAACGGGCTGCGCAGCCGCAAGCTCGCCTCCATGGTGAATCTCTCGGGCACCGTGTTGATGGCCGACAACACCAACACCACCCAGCTCACCCTCACCGCAGTTCCCATCAGCGATTGGACGCGCAGCAGCAGTGGTGACTGGGAGCTGGGCTACTGCCGGTCCTTCACCAGCAACGCCGAGCAGACCAGCAACGGTGCCCGCCGCCCGATGAACCCCTGGGTCCACGCCCCGCAGGTGAACATCCTGTTCTGCGACGGTCACGTCGAGACCATGAACATCTACCGCGCCTGGGGCCCCTACGACTACGGGCACGCGAACAACATCTGGGACAATCTCTAGACGGGGGGGTATATTCGGCGCGTTCGGTTATGGTCGCCAAGGAGTTTCCATGCACGCGCCGCTCCCTCTTTTAGCCCTGTCCCTGCTGGTCGCCCTGCCTCTGCTGGCGGACAACATCGTCAAGGAGGGCGACTTCGAGTCGCCCGGCCTGCGCCTTGCGCCCTACACGGCGCCCGAGCTGTGGGATGTCTTCATCCACGGCGAGCCGTCCGACGCGGCGATCACCATCGTGGACGGGGCCGGGCGGAACGGCTCGCGCGGGGTCCGCTACACCAAGACCAGCCCCGGCAACCAGAACATCCATCTCGATCAGATTCTCGCGGTGGCACCCGACACCTTCTACCAGGTCCGCGCCTGGATGCGGGGCGACGGGACGCTCGATCCCATGCTTTCGGTCATGGCGATGGACTGGGCTCCCTTGGCCAGCGTCTGTCCCGGCGTGGGCGCGGAATGGACCGAGGTGACCCTGCTGTTCCATTCCGGCACCCACGAGCGGGTGCGCCTGCAATGGTTTCCAGGGTCGGACGGGAAGCTGTACCGGGGAGTGGCCGGAACCTGTCATCTGGACGAAGTGAGCGCCGTTCCGGTGACCGAATTGCCCGAGGCTGTCCGCCGGGCGCTGGTTCTGCGCCAGCCGCCCCGCCGGGAGCTGGATGTGGCGGCGGTGGTTCCGGGGCCGCTGGGCAATCCCCTGCCGCTGCGTCCCATCCGCGTCCGCGACGGGGTGCTGGTCTACGAGGACGGCGGCGAGGTGGCCCTCTGGGGCGTCAATCTCCAGACCGCCCTGAACTGGGAGTACCACAACCGCCTGCGCCATTGCGGCATCCCGCTCGAAGCGGCGGCCCTCAAGGAGATTGCCGACCGGAACATCGCCGAGTTGAAGACCCTCGGCCTGGGTATCGTGCGCATGCACCTGCTGCCCTCGGATTTCAGCGACGGCGAGGGCAATATCCGCGACAGTGTCTTCCTCGATGTCCTCGACTACACCATGCACCGCTGCCGCGAGGCGGGCATCTATGTCTATCTGACCCTCATCAACGAAATGAGCACCAAGTTCTTTCCCGATTCCTTCCTGGTGGGCCGGGAGCATCCGGAATGGACGGGAGACCCGGAGCTGGTCCGCAAGTCGGAGCATTACGCGCGGGAGTTCCTCTCGCGGACGAACCGCTATTCCGGCCTGCGCTATGCCGACGATCCGGCGCTGGCGATCATCGAACTCATCAACGAGCCGCGCTACGCCGACTACGCCGCGATGCGCACCAATCCGGCTTTCGCCGTGATCCGGCAGCAGTTCGGGAAATGGCTCGATGAACGGGGCCTGGACGACAATTCCGACCTGCACTACCGGACCTTCCGCTACGAACAGATGGCGGCGTATCTGGAACGCATGCACGCGGCGGTGCGCGGGACCGGGGCGCGGCAGCCCGTCGCCTGGAATCTCAACTGGCCCCGTTTCGTGCGCGAGAACGAGGATGTCTACCAGGCGGTCGCCGACAGCCCGCTCGAAGTCGTTTCCGTCTGCCTCTATCCCGGCCAGGGGGATGTGCCGTCGCCCTACTGGGACAACCCGCGCGATCTCGGCGGCAAGAACTATCTGCCCTATCTGCGCGATGTGGCCCACGACTATGCCATGCTGCGCTGGCTGCTGGGCGAACGCTTCGCGGGCAAGGCCAAGGCGGTGTACGAGTTCGAGACCTTCTACAACCAGAGCAGCTATCTCTATCCGGCGATGGCGGCCGTGTTCCGCAGCCTCGGCGTGCAGGTCGCCCAGATGTGGACCTATACCTTGACGCCCACCGCCGAGCGTTTTTCCGGCTCCCATTTCCTGAATCTCCAGACCACGCCCGCGAAGGCCGCGAGTTTCGCCATCGCCGGGGAGACCTTCAAGAGCCTGCCCCGCTACACGCCCTATCCGGCGGAGGTGGCCGACCCGATGGTCTTCGGCCCCTGCACCCTCTCCTTCGAGCAGGACACCAGCCTGTTCTCGACTCCGGAAGTCTTCATGCACGCCAAACCGGTCGCCGCGGGCGCTCCGGCCCGGCCCCGGCTGATCCTGGCGCGCGGCAGTTCGCCCCTCGTCGCCTACGAGGGCACCGGCATCTACCGGCTCGACATCGGGCCGGAAGCCATTGACCTCGTCATCCACCCCGACGCCGAATTCATTCTCCCCCACTGGAACCGGAAGGGCAGACCCTCGCCCTGGCCGCTGACCTGCGCCCTCGACCACGAGGCGAAACACCGCTTTGTCCTGCGGCTCGAAGACTGGCGCGGCCCGGTGGCGGTCTGGCGGCTCGAGGACGGGGAACGCCAGCCGGTCGTGCCGGCGGGGGAGGGCATCGATTTCGCGGCGTCGCCCGGCCGCTACCGCATCGAGCGCCGACCCTGAAACTCCCGCCCGCGCGGGAACCGGGGGAGGGCGGACGGGTCGGGAAACAAATCGTTTGATTCAAATTGGCGAATGCACGATTCCCGCAGCCACAGAGGATACCGCAGTCATGGAGAAACTCGTCATCATCGGCACCGGTCCGGCCGGCCTCACCGCCGCCGTCTACGCGGCCCGCGCCAATCTCGAACCCTTGGTTCTGGCCGGGGAGGTCCCCGGCGGGCAGCTCACCCAGACCACCGAGGTCGAGAACTATCCCGGCTTCGCCGAGGGGATTCTCGGCTTCGACCTGATGGACGCCATGCAGCAGCAGGCCGAGCGCTTCGGGGCCAGGGTCCGCAACGAGATCGTGACCAAAGTTGCCTTCACCCCCGGCGGAGTCCAGAAACTGACCCTGTCGGGCGGCGAAACGCTGGAAGCGGAAGCGGTCGTCATCGCCACCGGCGCCCGGCCCCGGAAACTCGGCATCCCCTCGGAAGAGGCGCTCTGGACCAAGGGGGTCTCCTCCTGCGCGACCTGCGACGGGGCCTTTTTCCGCAATGTGCCCATCGCCGTGGTCGGCGGCGGCGACAGCGCCCTCGAAGAGGCCCTGTTCCTCACCCGCTTCGGCTCGGAAGTCATCCTCGTCCATCGCCGCGACGAGCTGCGCGGCTCGAAGATCATGCAGGACCGGGTGCTGAAAAACGGGAAAATCCGCATCGAGTGGAATGCCGTCGTCGACACGATTCTCGGCGAGGACGAGGGCCATGTCACCGGCATCCGCCTGAAGGACACGAAAAGCGGCGAACTGCGCGACGTGCCCTGCAACGCGGTCTTCCTCGCCATCGGGCACATTCCCAACACCGACGTGTTCGCGGGCCAGGTCGAGCTGGCGGACGGCTATGTCGTCCTGCCCGATCCCGACCGTTCGCTCACCAGCGTCGAGGGGGTTTTCGCGGCCGGCGACTGCTCCGACCATGTCTACCGCCAGGCCATCACCGCCGCCGGCATGGGCTGCCGTGCCGCCATCGACGCCGAACGCTATCTCGCCGCGCGCGAATAGTTGCAGGGCAGGAAATGGCGTGTACAGTCGGGATCACGACTTGGTCGCTGACCAGACAAGAGAGTGCCTGTATCCAAGCCCGGTAGTCCATTCCCGGCAGAAATGGTGGTGTGCGATGACGAGATTCCCCCTGCGTTCCCTGTTTCTGGTGCTGGCCACGGCCCTGATTGCCGTCGGCCAGGAGTTGCCCACGGTGACGCCGTTCCGCGCCACCTCGTATCAGGCGGTGGCGAAATACCTCAATCCGGACGGGTCCTTCTATCTTTACATGGACTCCGAGCAATGGGCCGCCAAGCTGGACGGTTTGCTGGACAGCGTGGCGGAGATGGTGATGAAGATGGCGCCGGAGGGCGAACCGCGCCAGAAGGCCGCCCTGACCTTCCATTTTCTGGGGGCGTTCCTCGACGAATGCGGGCTGCGCCAACTGCGCGGGGTCGGCTTGAGCGCGGTGCCCGAGTCGGCGGAGCTGTACCACAACCGGGTGGCTCTGGTCCATGCCACACCCGGCCCGCCCGAGGGCCTGTACTGGGAATGCTTCACCGGCGAGAACGGCACCTTCGGTGTTCTCGACTGGGTGCCGCAGGACGCGGTTCTGGTCAGCCAGGCGCCGTTCCATCCGGTCCCGGCCTGGAACTGGGCGAAGCGGACCATCATGAGTGCCGACTACGAGCCCATGGCGGCGGGTTTCACCCAGGGGATCATGTTCCTGCGCGGCATGGGCGTGGATGTGGACCAGTGGCTCGAGTCCATGGGGCCGAACGCGGTGGTGGTGGGCACGGTGAGCCGGGACGAGAAGGTCCAGTTCCCCCTGCCCGACGGGCGCCGGATGGAAATCCCGCAGATGGCCCTGGCTGTTCTGATCGAGGTCAAGGACAACACCATCTTCCAGTTCTACGACACCATGTTGCAAGCCATTCCCAATGTCATCCGCGTGGACGACGGGGACCTGCATCTGCGCAGTGTGCCGGTACCCGCGCGCGTGCCGGTCAAGTTCCTGCCCACGGTCGGACGGATGGGACCCTATCTGGTGTATGCCAGCCACCCCGACATCCTCAAGGAGATGGATTCCTGCCGTCGCGGCGAACGCCCCTCGATCCGCGCGGACGAGGAGTTCCAGACTCTGGCCAAGGGCATGCCCGAGGCCGGGATGGGCGTCTCCTACATGAGTCGCCGGTTCAGCGAAACGCTTCAGGCGATCATGCAGAGCGCCATGACGGGTGACCCCGGCGCCGGGGAAATGATGGCCATGATGCAGAAAATCCAGAAGCAGCAGGCCTCCTACGGCGTCTCGATCCGGATGCCCGATGCGCTGGTCGGGGTCAGCCGCACCAACTTCGAATTGGGCGAGGCGCTGGCCGGTCAGGCTGCGGTTCTGCCCGTGGCGGTCTTGGGCGGAATGATGCTTCCCGCCCTCGCCCAGGCCAGGGAAAAGGCCCGGCGCATCAGCGACATAAACAACCTCAAGCAGATGGGGCTGGGATTGTATATGTATGCGGAGGACCACAATCAGCAGTTGCCGCCCGACCTCGGCGAGCTTTGGCCCTATATCGGCAACAACGGCCGGATTTTCGTCTCCCCGCTCGGGCAGACCCCGCCGCCGCAGAACGCGGAGCAGGTCCGGGCCGGCCAGTGCGACTATCTCTACTTCGTGGCCGGACGGAAACTCGCGGAAATCCAGAATCCTCACGCCGTTCCTGCCGCCTGCACCAAACCCGGTTTGCTGAAACAGGGCGTGAACGTGCTATACTGCGACGGGCATGTGGAGCACAAGCCCTTTGTCGATGCCGAATTGCAAGCCATTATCGACGGAGCCAAGTAACCAGAAACCAATCGCGGGGTGTGTCATGGAACGACGGCGTTTCACTCTGATCGAACTGCTGGTGGTAATTGCCATCATCGCAATCCTGGCCTCGATGCTGTTGCCGGCCTTGTCCAAGGCGCGGGAGAAGGCGCGCCAGATTTCCTGCGTGAACAATCTCAAGCAGATCGGGCTGGCGGTGTTCATGTACGCCGACGACCACAAGGAGGCCTTCAACCTCTCCTACCACAGCACCGACTACGGGTTCACCAACGCCGGGTTCCATCAGATTCTGACCCGCTACACCGGGGACATCGCCGTCTTCGTCTGCCCTTCCGACACCGAGGTCTGGAAGCCCAACAACTTCCAGTTGAGCTATATCCAGTCCTACCGCTTGCACCGGCAGGGCAACTATGCGCCGGACAACACCACCCCCCTGGTCTGGATCAAGATGGGTTCGGTGAAGCGTCCCAGCGAGGCGGTTTCGACCGCTCCCGTCGGCGACGGCGGGTCGCCGAACGGGCAGCGCAGTTGGGGGACGACGGGGAGGGTAGCTTCCTCCGGCTACAACGACTGGGCCCGGATCGGTCGTCTGCGCCACGGCACCATGGCCAACTACCTCTTCGGCGACGGCCATGTGGCCGCGCTCTCCGCCGGGGAGATCATGGACGAGGCGAAGTACTGGGCGGTGTGGTAGCTGGCGGTGCCGATTGGATCGCCGCCGGGTGGGCTTGGTTCCGCCCTTGGTTTCGTGCCGACAGCGATAGCGATACCGAGAGCCAGAACCTATCCGGGCAACCACGGGCCCGCGCAAGTTGAGAGCCCTGATTTCCCGAGGTCTTGGTTCACCGTGAACTGGACAGTTGGCCTGCCGTCTCCAGGATAGGGGGTGCCGCCTGGTTGCGGTTGGTATCGCCGTCACTGATACCACGGCCCGCACCCCCTCCAGCGCCTCCTTCCGTTCGGCGAACCATGGCTCGACGGCCGCGATGCTGCGTTGGTCGACCACGTCGACGACCCGCCCCCCGTCCAGGTCGGTGATGATCGTCGCGTACTTTTGCCGCTTGAACATGGCCTTCTCGTCGATTCCCAGATGCCGGGGAAGCTCCGGGCCACGCCTCTCCATGCCGTGCTCCACCGCCCGCCCCATGATCCCGTCGAGTTCGTCCCAGGAAAGGCCGGGGAGGGCCGCTCCGCCGCTCCGGCTGCATTCGCGCAGTGTGTCGCTCCATGACGGCCTGGAATGGCGGTTTTCTCCCGGCTTCGGCGGAGTTTCCCGAAATCCATCACTCCCAGATGAGGAAGACGAACTCGCGGAGCATGAGTTCCTTGACGACGTGGATGACGCCGAGCTTGGCATCTTCGAGGTCGAGGTTGAACTCCTTGGCCAATGCCTGGGCGACCTGGGTGAGCTTGACGTTCGGCTTGGTGCCCTCGGCAAGGATGAATTCGCCGTGCTTTTCGAGGACAATGTGGCGACGGCGGTCCACCTTGAAGAAACGGCTGAGGAAGCGCTCGGCAGGATAGAGCTGGCGCTCGACCACCAGGACCAGCTCGCCGTTTCCGGCCCGGTGCTGTTCGAGCCCCGGATGGGGGCAGAGACGCACATCGAGCGCCCGGTCAATGTCGTATTTGGGCTTCTTCCGGCGGCGGGGTTTGTTCTTGTCGTAGAAGGGGAGGAACTCTTCGATGAAACCCATGCTGTCTCCGGGCCGCCGCTAGAGATAGCGGCGGGTGGGATTGGGGTCGCTGACGGGCGGGGGC
>LVAZ01000091.1 GCA_001603055.1 Victivallales bacterium Lenti_02 | reverse complement strand
CTCTGAACTCTGAACTCTGAACTCCCCGCCCGGCGGCTCTACGCTTCCAGGACCAGGAAGTCGCGCGGGGGAACCACTTGGCCGGGGGCGACTTCGCAGGCGGTGTCGGCGTAGTTGACCAGAACTCTGGCACCGTTGGCAAAGGTTGTTTCGGTGAGCGTCGGGGAACGCTTGGCGAAGCCCTCGATGGGGCTGGTCTGGAGCGGGGCCAGCCGGGCCAGATCGTCGGTGATGCGCTTGATCCTGGCGACGTCGACCACGAGTTTTGCGGCGTCCACGAAGGTCAGGTCCTTGGCGATGCCGTCGGCGGCGGACCAGACGGGGTTGTGGAGGTGGTGGTAGTAGACGATGGGGAAGCCGCCATAGGCGATGTTCTGGAGGTAGACCTCCTCGCCGGGGAAGCTGTTGACCCCGCTGCGGAAGCTGTTGTAGATCAGGAAGCCGTGGTAGACCATGGGGAAGATCGGCACCCGTTCGTCGATGAGCGGGCTGGGGGCGTCGGTGGTGGAGGCGACGCAGTAGGCCCGGTCGAGTTCGGGCAGGGCCCAGTCCCTGGCGCCTTCGGACTGGAAGCCGCCGAAGTGCCTGCGCACCTCCTGCATGATGCGTTTCCACCAGAAGACCGTTTGCCGCCGCGAGGTGGGGTGGTCGGGGTGGTAGCATTTCCCCGGCGCCATGAGGGTTATTTCGTCCACATAGTAGACCCCCTGGGCGCCGAGCCGGGCCACGCGGGGGAGGGATTTCACGGCGTATTGCTCGCAGGCGCATTGGGCGCAGAGCTTGTAGGCCCGGCCGCCGGCGTAGTCGGAAATGCGGGCGCGGGTGCCGTCGTGGGTCTGGAAGAGGTACTGCGGATCGAAGGTGTCGGCCAGGGAATAGGCATCGTGGTAGTTGTCGTACAGGGACAGGGGGTAGCCCAAGGCGCGGGAACGCTCGATGGTCTGCCGGAGAGCCGCCTCGCCGCCCAGTTTTTCCTCCACGGGGAAGAGCTGGGGGAAGGCCCCGTCGTGTCCCGCGTAGTTCCAGCCCGCGAGGCAGATTTCCGTCGGCCCCACCTGTTGCCGGGCCATTTCCTCGACCAGCATCCGGACGTTCTCGAAGGTCATGTACACATGGAGCGGCGGCTGGTTGTCCGGGGTCTGTTCGAGGATCGGGGTGGGCAGTTGCTTCACGCCCATGCGGCAACGCAGGCACAGCGCCTTGGCGGAGTAGGCCACGGTGGGGTTGTCCTGCATCTTCTCGGCGAGAGTCGGCAGGTGGCGCTGCTCGACATTGTAGCGTCGGTAGAAGCGGGCGATTCCGGGGTAGCCGCCTTCGGAACCCGCGAGAAACCCGTACTGGATGGCGATGTCTTCGGCCAAAGGCGCATCGTCCGGATAGTCGCGGATCGCGAAGACGGGATCGACGGAGTAGAGCTTGTCCTCGCCCCAGCAGGTGCGGACGGCCAGGGACATGTCGAACTGCCCGCTGGCCGCGATGGCGGCCACGGTCGCGCCGTCGCCGCGCTCGATGCCCCAGAGCGGCATGTTGCACATCAGCGGATAGGTGAAGGGGAAGAACAGCGGGATTTCCTTCTCGTCGGACGCCTTGCCTTCGGCCCGGCAGAGAACGCCGTGGTCGAGGGGCAGCACCAGACTGCTGCCGTCGCCCTCCCGGGCTGCCAGCAGACCGGGCAGCGGGCGGATTCGCTTCAGGCGGCAGGCTCCGGTTTCCCGGCGTCCCGCCTGGGGAATGGTGAGCGTGGCCGTGTCGCCGGCCACGGCCAGTTCGAGGGTGAACCCGATGCCGATACTCCGGTTCTCGGCTCGCCAGACTGTCTTGTCCGCGCCGCCATCCCGCCCGATTTCCCAGCCATCCGTCTCGGGATATACCGTCGAGACAAGGACCTTTCCCTCCCCGTCCCAGTACTGGACGATGGCGAGGCATTCCGGGGACGCGGTTCCGGGGAGAGCGGCAAGACCAAGCTGGCTGCGAGCATCTGTCATGGGTGGACTCCATCTTTCTGTCCGGGGCACAGGTCAATCACCGGGCATACCCTACAGGGCGGGACCCCGGCAGGGAATGGATGGAATCAACCGGATGATGGATGGAATCAACGACTTGCGCTGTCGGAAAGCGGGGAAGGGTGGTGGCCGGAGCTTCCAGCTCCGGGCTTGATGGAACTACTGAGTTTTCCGTGGTTTCGTGTTTGGCATCCCCGCCGTGAGTCC
>LVAZ01000090.1 GCA_001603055.1 Victivallales bacterium Lenti_02 | reverse complement strand
GACGCAGCGCGCCAACGCGAACGCGAACGAAAACGAAAAGAACGGGAACTCTCTCTGGAGATGGTGTGTCCGTTTTCAAGCGGTTTTCCCCGGTTTTTTCGGTGCCGTTTCATCCCGGTAGTCGGCTCCGGCAACGAGCATGGCGCGCATCGCGACCAGCATTTTTCTCATGGTTGCGCCGAGCGCGACCATGCGGGGCTTCCCGGCGGCCACCATGGCGTCGTAGCCGCGCGCAAAGCGGTTCCCGGGCCGTCCGACGGCGGTCATGGCGGCCATGTAGAGGACCCTGCGGACCTCCGGCGAGCCCTGCTTGCACAGCCGGGTCCGGCCCTGCACGCTGGTGCCTGACTCGAAGCGCCTCGGGGATAGCCCGGCGAAGGCGGCGAGGGCGCGCGAGGCGGGGAAGCGGGTGATGTCGCCGAGTTCGCCGAGGACGGTGGCGGCGGTGACGAAGGCGACGCCGGGCATGCTGTCCAGATGGGCGACCGCCTCCGCCATGGCGGGATGCTTCGCCACATGCCCGCGCATGAGCCCCTCGGTATTGGCGAGGGCCTTCTCCAGGGCGGCGACGACCCGTTGCTGCACCTTGGCCACTGCGGGCATGCCGTCGATCTCCGCCAGCCGGTTGCGGGCCGCCGTCAGCTCCCCGACCAGGAAGGTGCGCTGGCGGACCATCTCGCGCAGCGCGGCGTATTCCGGCGCCGGGGGCCGCCACGGCTCCGGGCAGCGTTCCGCCCCGAAGCGGGCGAGGGCGGCGGCGTCCGCCCGGTCGGTCTTGTTGCGCAGCCGCAGGCTACGGGCGAAATGGCAGACGGTCTTGGGGTCGGCGACGGCCGGGGCCAGCGAGGGCCGCGCGGCGGCGAGCAGCTCCGCCAGCTCCGCCGAGTAGCGCCCGGTGGCCTCCATGACCGCGCGGACGCCGGCCGGAGGGGTCGCCCCGTCCAGCCAGTCGAGGAACTTCGCCACCCCCTCGCCGGTGCGCGGGAAGCCCGCCTTCGGCAGGTCCGCCAGCGGCACCGGACGGCCCGGAACCCAGGCGGGATGGACCGCCGCCTCGAAGCTCCCCTTCGCCACGTCAATGCCCGCCCAGGCGGTTCCCGCACGGTTGTCTGCGCTCTTCATTGTCCGGTCTCCTGTCTGCTGCTTGCCGCGGATCGGGAAATGCGTCCACCCGGCCATTCTTGCACTATGCGGGCTCCTACGCCCAGGATGGCTTGTCCGGCCTCGCGGTGGAGCGCGGCGGCGGGGGACGGGCAGAATCTCCAGAACGGGCTGCCAACGGCGCCCAAGAGGCGGCTGAGCACCGTCCCCCGCAGCCCCTCCGGCTGGATGCCGGAGAGACCTCGCCACGCAATGTGTATCCTCCGCCCCCTTTTTGCCTCCGCTCCGACGGACTGGACGGAGTCCATTCTCGCGGAGGCAGGGGGGCGGGATGAGTTCATAGGACGGAACATACAAGGAGGCAATCGCCCGGATTCGCGCCCGCGATCCGGCGTTCTGCCCGGATGCCTTCCTGCTGCGTGCCAGCCAGGCACTCCGCGCCTACAAACGGGCCTGGAACCAACAGGATTTCGTACCGGTCCGCCCCTTCGTCTCGGACGCCGTCTATGAGCGATGCTGCCTGCAACTCGCGGAGTTGAAGCGGCGGGGAGTCCACGATGCCACGGAGAATTGGCTCGTCCAGGAGAGGAAGATCGCGCAAGTCGACCCCGGCGAGCACTTCCAGACGATCACAGTCCGTTTCCGGGCCACCTCGGAAATCTATCGGAAGGATGCCGCAGGGCGTCTTGTCTCCGGCCACAAGCTCCCCCAACGCATAGTGGAATACTGTTCTTTTGTGCGCAAGCCGGGCGCGGCAACCCGAACGTCCGGGGGATTGCTTGAGGGCAACTGCCCCAACTGCGGCACCCCCCTGCATCTGAACGAGACCGGCATCTGCGGCTCCTGTGGTGCCAAGGTCTGGAGCGGCCGCTACGACTGGGTGCTCACCGAGATCATCCGGGAAGGCGAGTGGCACGCGCGTCCCCACAACGAGGTTCCCGGGGTGGCGGCGCTCGCGGCGGCCGACCCCGCGTTCTGCCTTCAGCACCTGCACGACCGGGCCAACGCCATGTTCTGGCGGCGCATCACCGCCTGGCAGTTGGGAGATGTCACGCTGTTGCGGAACATGGCGACGGCAGACTACTGCCAGACGCTGGCCGACGAACTTGCCCCGAACCCGGACGGCACCCGCCGCATTCCTGCCGAACCCGTGATCGGGTCCGTCGAAACCGAGGGGATTCTGTGCGAGTCGCCCTTCGACCAAGCCCTTGTCAGGATCAACTGGAGCAGTGGCGGCGAATGCCTGTTTCCCGATGGCAGGCGCCAGCCCATCCTCCAGATCAGGTTCCGTGCCTCCTTTTTCCTCCTCACCCGCAGGCATGGAGCCCAAGGCAGCCTGGACGACGCGCTGTCGTCCAGCCATTGCCGCGGCTGCGGCGCCCCCGTGACCGCCAGCTATTCCGCCTTGTGCCAGCACTGCGGCATCCCGATTGTGGACGAAGACCGGGATTGGCTCCTGGCCGCTGTCTACTTCGAGGACGAACCGCCAGTCCAGGCGTTGCGCTCCCGTTTCCGGAAGGTGGCGCCGACCGGGCGGGTGCCTTCTTCGGGGCGGGAACTGGTGGCTTGGATGGTCCAGGTCATGGTGGCCGACGGAACGGTCGAGGCGGAGGAAAGAGCACTGCTGGAAACGGTCGCCGCCAGACATGGGGTCGCGGCGTCCGAACTGGAGCTTCTGGTGGTCGCGGCGCGCGCGGGAGAACTCGAACTGGAGCTTCCGCACAACGCCAGCACCGCCCGCAACTGGCTCGGCACCCTGGCGGCAATGGCCCTGGCCGATGGCAAGGCTTCGGAAGAGGAGAAGAAGGTCATGCAAGCCCTCGGCAGGCACCTTGGACTGAGCAAGAAAAAGATCAGGGAAATCATCAGCGGCACCCGGACGCACCACTGCCAATAACAGACAGCCGCCCGGCTTTGCCCGCTGACGGAGCCGAAACGGCACCACTCCGAGCGCAGCCCCGAAACACCGTGTACGGTACCCGGAACTCGCCGGGACGCGCAACCAAAACGCCTTGCTTCCCGCCATGTAAACCAAGCGCGTGACAGGGGTAGGGACGACGCATTTGACCGCGCCGCCCCTCCCTCCGAACCGTACGTGCGGATTTCCCGCATACGGCTCTCCGGTCAACGAGTCCCCCGAAGGGACCGAAGCGAACAGTGTCCGGCAACCTCCAGCGAGCAGCGCACGGAACCGCTGCGGGACCGTGCCCCGTCCCCCGCCGGGCGGGGCCTTCGGCATCCGGGTCCGGCCACGCCGCATGCTCGGACCAGTCCCGGCCGGGACGGTCCGGAGGCGAGTTCCCAGCCGGTTTCCCGGCAATCTGCGCCGTCATGCGTGTGTCCTTTCCGGATTCGTTTTCCTGCCGCCCTTCGCTCCGCCCGAGTTACCGGGTTTCCGCGCTACTATGGCGGCTCTGACTGCTGCCCGGACGGGGGGGGGTACCGCCGCTGGGCCGGGGAACTCTCCCTGCTTCACGCCGTGCCGCCGCTTTTCCGTCCGCTCCCTTTCAGCGCGGCACGCCTGCGCCAGCGACCCCCTGCAAGGCCCGGTTGGCCCGGTTCGACCCAAGGCTCCGGGGGGTGGCACCAACTGACGCTCCGGACTTCGCCTGACGCTCGAAGACTCGTCGCATGCCATGGCCGAATCGAGTTCGTCTCCTACGGCCATGTCCTCGTGGCCACGGCGCGCAGCGCCGGGAATGCCCCGACCAACCGTCAAGGAAGGCAGGTCGCGGGACGGGTGGTCGCGAGGAAGGCAGTAGCCAGTGGCCGACACGGCCGGGAAAAATGCCCTGTGATCGGAATGTTGGGACACTCCATTCCCCGGAGAGGTGGGCGTTCGGTTTGCGCGAGCCTTGCGCTTGTCCGGGTGAGTCAATCTCCAGACTGTGCCTTCTTCCTGGTCCTGAGGACGTTCCCGCTTATGCGCGATCAGCGAGGCGGTCGAGGACTTCCTGGCGGTAGTCGTCGAGATGGCGGGCGGCGAGGGGTTGGTGGAACACGCCGGCGGCGGGATCGGTGTCGTTCAGGCCGCGCACGTAGAGGTAGTAGACGCCGCCGAGGTGGCGGGCGGGGGAGAAGTCGGGCAGACAGGAGCGCAGCCAGGTGGCCAGGGCCAGGGCGTAGATACGGTACTGGAGGGTGTACTCGTGCTCCTCCATCGAGGCCAGGACCGCCTCGCGGGAATAGCCGCCCGGAAGGGCGTTGGATTTCCAGTCCACCAGATAGTAGCGTCCCTCGTGGCGGAAGACCAGATCGATGAAACCATTGAGCAGCCCCCGGCGTTCCGGCGGGACGGCGGGGCTGGGACCGAGCACCGCCTCGTTCTCGCTGAGGTGGAACTCGAATTCGGTCTGGCGATCCCCGGGGGGAATGTCGGCCAGCCGGAAACCGTCGTCGCCGAGGGGCACGCGCAAGGCCCGCCAGACCATGGTGGCCAGTTCGAGGCGGGTCGAGCGTTCCGGTTCGCGCCGGAGATTGGGCAGACCGTTGCGGGCCATGGCCCGGTCCACCAGGGCGGCGAACTCGGGCTGTTCCGCGAGCAGGCGGGCGGGGTCGTCGCAACCGCCCACGCGGGCGAAATCCGCCGCTTCGAGAATTTCGTGGAGGGCGCTGCCGGCGGCGGCTCCCGGCGGCACGAGGGTGTCCTCGACCGGCGGGGCGACCCAGTCGTCGGCCGCAGTCTCGTTGCCGCCCTCGCCGAATTCGGTCTGACCGCCGGGACCGTGGTCGCGGGCCAGGCTGGAGTAGGAATCGACCTGCCGCCGCCAGCGGCCCAGAGGAGGCGGCACGCGCAAATCGTCCAGGGCCTGCGCGAGTTCATCCGGATTCCACGCCTCTTCCGCGGCGGGCGGCGATTCCGCCTCCACGTTCGCATCAAAGGGCGGCATGGGATAGCCGGTGCCGAGAAGCTCGCCCCGGTGGCTGAGATGGCAGACGATGTCGTCGTTCTGCGGCTCGTCGCCCCGGTCCCAGAAAGGGGCGAAGGCGGGAGTGAGCAAGGGTGTCAGGGGCTGGACGGAGTTTCGGCTGGTTCGCCAGCCGACGGGCAGATAGACCTTGAAGCGGGCGCGGGTCAGGGCCACGTAGAACAGCCGTCGGTTTTCGTCGGCATTTTCCCGTTCGGCCAGGGCCTTGCCGCCGGACGCCTTGCCGTCGCCGATCTCGACCACGCGGCGGTCGTTCCGATGGTAGCGGAGCAGCCCGCCCATGACCGTGCCCGGCTTGGAAAACCCGTCGGCGATGAAGACAATGGGGTACTGGAGGCCCTTGCTGGCGTGCATGGTCATGAGAATGACCTTGGGCTTTTCGGTATCGATCTGATGCAAATCCTCGTCCCCGCCGACGGCCAGACTGCGCGAGCGGCGCAGATCGAGCTGCTCGCGCAGACCGGCGACATCGAGGGTTTCGCTCTCGGCCAGCCGGGCGAGTTCCTGGAAAAGCTGGCGGTAATTGGCCAGCCGCCGGTCGCCGTCGGGTTGCAGGGCTTCGCGGCAGGCCAGCCCGGTGTCTTCGAGCAGCGAACGGAACAATTCGGGCCAGCGCCGCCGCCGGCAGAGTTCGCGCCAGTTCTCGAAAGGCTCGCGGGTGGCCTGCTCGACCGCCGCCGGCTGGGCGGCCAGCTCATGGGGCAGATAGCCGAAAAAACGGCTGAGGAGGGCCGGATGCAGCGCCCGCGCGGCGTCCGGATCGGCCAGCGCCCCCAGCATCAGACTGGTATGGAGCGCCTCGGCGGACTGGTAGATGCCGGGTTTTTTGTAGAAGGTGTAGGGGATGCCCAGTTGGCGCAGTTTCTCCTCGATGGCCCGCGCCGAGGCCCGCCGACGGACCAGGATGCAACAGTCTCCCGGTTGCAGCCCCCTCACCTCTCCGGTTTCCGGATCGACGAAGCGGAACTGCGCGGCATCGTCCAGCAGGCGCTTGATCTCCTCGCCGATGAACTGGGCCATGCGCCAGCGGGCCTTGCCCACCGTCAGTTCCTCCTCCGCCCGGGCCGCGTGGACGAGGCAGATGGGCGCCCGCTTGGTGCCATCCCGCGCCACCTTGACAGTGGCATCGCCCGGCTCCGGCCAGTCCACCGGCTTATAGGCGATCCGCGCCCCCGATTCCTCGGGGGGAAACCACTCGGGGGAGGAAAAGGCCCGGTTCAGACCTTCCAGGAGCTGAGGAATCGAGCGGTAGTTGGTTTCCAGACTGTAGCGGACTCGGGGGCCGAAACGATTCACCAGAGTTTCCCGCGCGGCGAGATAGGTGTTCACGTCCGCCCCGCGGAACCCGTAGATGGCCTGTTTTGGATCGCCGACCAGAATCAGGCGCTGGGGGCCGTCCTCATGCTCGACGAACAGGCGGCGGAAGATTTCCCACTGCACCGGGTCGGTGTCCTGGAACTCGTCCACCAGCGCGAACCAATACTTGGCGCGGAGGGCGGCGACGAGGGGGGCCGAGCGGGCATCGTCCGGCATCAGGGCCTGGCGGACCCGTTCGAGCATGTCGTCGAAATCGATCAGCCCATGCTCCTGCTTGAACGCCTCGTAGCGCTGGCGCAGATCCAAGGCCGCCGCCCGCATGATACCCACATGGCGGTCCCGGAAAAGCAACTGCGCCCGGTCGAGCACGGTCTTCCAGTCATCGAGCAGAGCGAACACCCTCGGCAGCGAGGGGCATTCGGCGGGCTGGACAATTCCCCCGTCGGGCAGGCGCAGGACGGGCGGGACCAGCGCCCGGAACGCCTGCCAGCCCTCGCCGTCGCCGTTCCTGAAGCGGGTGTAGCCAATGCCGTCGCACCAGGCGGCGGCCTGTTCCAGAGTCGCCCCGTCGCGGGGCAAAACCAGCAGCTCGCCGATTCCCTGCCAGATTGGCTCGATGCTTCCCTTGCTCAAGCCGGCATACGCCCCGCTCTTGCCCAGGCCCAATCGCCCGTAGCCCGCGAGGAACTCGTCCCACAGGGGCTGCAAGCCATCCAGGGCGCGGGCGAATCCGGGCAGCAGGCTGTCGGCGGAAGGCGGCACCTCGGGCAGCAGCAGGTCGTCCGCTTGCAGAGAACAGGCCAGACGGAGGATTTCGCTCTCGAAGAAATCGTCCTGGGAGAACTCGACGGCCTTTTCCGGGGGGAGCTGGGGCAGATAGTCCCGGAGCCAGACCGTGCGCAGTTGCTCCCGGAAGAGTCGCTTGACGATGGTGTCGTCGCCGCTGAGTTCCAGATCGAAGAGCTGGTTGTTCTCGAAGGCGTATTCCTGCAAGACCCGCTGGCAGAACCCGTGGATGGTGAAAATCTGCGCCGTGTCGAAGGATTCGACCGCCTGGGCGAGACGGCGGGCGACATCGCCCTCCGCCTTGAGCCGCTCCGTTTCCAAGTGGCTGCGGATGCGCTCGCGCAGCTCGCCGGTCGCCTTCTCGGTGTAGGTGAGCAGCAGAATACGTTCGAGGGTGACACCGGGCACGTCGCGGAGAATGCGGGCCACCAAGCGCTCGATGGTGTAGGTCTTGCCGGTTCCGGCCGAGGCCTCGATAATGGCATGGCAACCGAGGTCCAGGGCATCGTAGAGAGGTTGTGGATTCATTCGTCCCGCCCTCCCCGCCAGACCGGCCCCAGGCGGGCCACAATGCGCTCCCAGGCATCCTCGGGCACGGCCAGGGAGTCCAGCGCCCCGAGGAATTCGGGCGGATGGCGCAGCGGATGGAGGTCCTCCCCGTCGGCCAGCACGGCCTCGGCGATCCGCGCCGGGAGTTCGGGAATGGGAATGCCGAGGCGCACGGCCCCGACCAGGTCCTCGTCGGCGGCGAGAATCTCGTAGGGCAGCAACTCGCAGGCAGTTCCGCCGAGAAGTTCCGCCAGCAGGCCGCGCAACCAGGTCTCCCCTTCCTCGACGGTCGGCGCAAACCGCCAAACCTTCAGGTCCAGGGGCTTCTTGTTCACCCGGAAGGCCACCAGCACCTCGAGCGCCTCGCCCAAAGCCAAATCCGCCTTCGCCGCCCGGAGGGCGCACCAGGCCACGAGGGGTTCGAGGACTTGGTGGCTAGGCGCCCATTCCTCGGGTGCCAGTTTGGCCGAGCGGCAGGTCGAATCGGTCACCACCACGATGGTCGCCACGCCGTCGCGGGCCGGTACGAAGAACTCCACGCGGCCGGACAGGGCCACATCCATGCGGCGTTCGCCCACCGGCACCCCGGCCATGACCACCTCGGGCAGATGGCGGGAAGGCGGTGCCTCTCCGCGCGCGGGCCCGAATACCACCTCCCGCAGCAGTCCCCTCTCCCGGATTTCGGCAAAGGGGTCGGAGCCGCCCAGGCGCTCCGCCACGGTCTCCTGCAAGGCCGCGACTTGCAGCTCGCCGAAACGCCCCGTCGGCGCCAGCGACTGCCGCCCGGCCACTGCCAGACGATCCTTCAGGGCGGCGGCGGTCCGTTCCGGATCGCCGCTGGCCAGGAAATCGGCCACCGCGTTCCGCACCTGCTGGTAGCGGGCCAGGAAATCGAGCCGGACCGGCTCGTCCTCGGCGAGCAGGGCCTCGCTGCCGGATTGGTCGCGAAGGCCGAGATGGCGGCGCAGGGTGGCCTCCGCCGGATCGCGGAGAAACCGCGCCAGTTCGGTGGTTTCGACGGCAACCAGCCCCGTGGCCGGCGGCAGCAGGTCCGCGTCCGCGACGGCCACCCGCCCCGCCAGAGCGGCCAGTCCCTGTTCGAGAACCGACCGTTCCGGAGCCTCGGGGGACAGCAATTCCAGCCGTTCGCGGAGCTGGCGTTCCAGGGTTTCCCGGTCCTGCCCGGCGAACCGCTCCAGAATCCCCACCATGCGCGCGCCCGGCGTCCAGGCGGCCGGGAGATCGGTCCATGGTCTGGGCGCGGGATGAAGACAGTTCCAGTCCGAGGGCCGCAGGGGAATCTGCGCCTGCTGGAACTCCTCGCCGGGAAGCACGAACTCGCCGAGGAACCCGAGCAGTTGCTTGAGCACCGAACAGGGGAAGAACTTCTCGTCCTTGGCCAGGTCGCGGTTCACATAGGTCAGATAGAGCCGCTGGCGGACGGCCATCAGGTTCTCCAGGAAGAGATAGCGGTTGGCCTCGGTCCGGTTCACGTCGCCCAGATGCCGCCGGACCAGGCGCAGATCGAGGGTGCCGCGCTCCGGCTGACCGGGGAAGGCCCCCTCCTGCAAGCCCACGATGTAGACGATTTTGAAGGGGATCGGGCGCATCGGCAGAAACGAGGCGATGGTGACGCCGCCCACCAGATAGCGGCCCTTGCCCGAGGCAATGGCACCGACGGCTTCGGCGAGGAATTCGCGCAGCAGGGCCAGACCGAAGCGTTCCGGTGCCCCGGCCCGTTCCAGACATTCGCCAAGCCCCGGCTGCGTCTCGCCGCCCGCCAGGGCATCCAGCGCGCGCATCAGCGCCTTGCGCACCTGATGTTCGCCGGACAGTTCGTCGGGCACGGCAAGGAACACATCCATCAGGCCCGCCACCGTGGCCCGCCATTCGGCGCAGGTGTGCCGCCGCCGGGCCAGGTCGCGCAGGGCGGTTCCCAACCGCCGGATGGCCAGGGAGAACCGCCCCACCGTGTCTTCGTCGATAAACGGCACGGCGGCGGCGGGAAACTCGGCAAAGGGGCTGGTTTCCGGCAGGGTTTCGCCCGATTCGAGGGTCCAGCCCAGCCGGAGCCGCCGCAGGGCCTGTTCCCAGGTGAAGGTCCAGGTGGCATCCTGTCCCCGCTCGGCCCGGTGGGCCGCGTCCACATCGTGGAAGATGCCGAGCCGTTCCGCCAGTTCCAGCCAGGCGGCGACCTCCTCGCGGTCCACGCCTGCCGCCGCCATGTAGCAGGGATTGAAGAGCAGCTCGAAAACCGTCCGCCGGGAGAAGTCGCCCGTGGCCAGATCGAGCAGGCCGAGCAGGCCCCGCGCGAACACGCTGTCCGCCGCCGCCGAGGAGTCCACCAGGTTGTAGGGCACGTTGCCCCGCCCGTCGAAGACCGCGCCGATGACCGGCTTGTAGCTGGCCATGTCGGGCACCAGGACGGCGATGTCGGTGAGCTGCAACCCGGCGGCATGCCCGGTCTCGGGATCGAGCAGATTGCCGACGATGCTGTCGTGGACAGTCTCGATCTCGCGCAGCATGCCGGGACAGCCTGCCACTTGCAGGCTGCGGTCCTGGGGCAGGCGGGTTTCGAGGCGGCTGGTGCGGCGGGAGACGAGATGCTGGACGGCGGTCAGCACGGTGGCTGGCTCGTCCAGCTCGGGGTTGTCCAGCCAGATCGGCAC
>LVAZ01000008.1 GCA_001603055.1 Victivallales bacterium Lenti_02 | reverse complement strand
GCTGCTGCTGGCGGCCCGCCTGCTCGCCGTGGCCCTCCTTACCCTGCTTTTCGCCCGTCCCTACCTGTCCCGGCAGACCGATCCCGCCAACGCGACCGTGGACACGGTGATTCTTCTCGACCGTTCCGACAGCACCCGCGGCAAGACGCTCGGTGGCAGCGCCGCCGCCCGCCTGCTGCACGAGGCCCGTACCCTGGCCGATGGCCTGCCCGAGGCGGCCCACGTGACTCTGGCCGATTTCGCGGACACGGCCCGCGCCGCCGACGCCTTCGCCGGCGAGGCGTCCGGCGGGCCGGGCGACTATGCCCGCGCCCTGCGCTGGGCCGCCGACCGTTTGCTGCTCTCCCCCGCACCCCGCAAGGAAATCGTGCTGGTCACCGATTTGCAGGCCAGCGGCCTGCCCGACGCGCCGTTGGCCGACTGGCCCGCCGAGGTGCCCGTGCGCATTGTCGCCCTGCCCCTGCCCGGCAAGCACAATCTGGCCATCCGCGAGGTGCGTTGCCGCACCCCCTACGCCCGTGGTCGGATGGTGGTCGAGGCCTGGCTCGAACGCTCCGGCGAGGTCCCGGCCGGCGAACTCACCGTCACCCTCCAGCTCGACGGCGGCGACCCGCTCCGCCAGACCGTGGGGCCGGACACCGAGCGCATCGAGTTCGAGTGGTCCCTGGCCGGCGAGCGCCTGCTGCGGGGCGAAGTGCGCGTGGCCAGCGACGACGCCTGGCCCGAGGACGACGCCCGCGCCTTCGCCTTCCCGGTCCGCGAGCCCTGCCGGGTCGTGCTCCTGGACGGCAACCCCGGCCCCACCCCGTTCGCCGGGGAAACCTATTTTCTCGACATGGCGTTGGCGACGGCGACCGACCCCCTGGCGGGCAGCCCCTACGCCCCCGAAACCCGGACCAGCCTCGGCTCTTTGGGCGGGGTGCGGGCCGTGGTTCTCTGCAATGTCCGCTCCCTGTCGAGCCAGGAAACCGACCGGCTGCGCGAGTTCGTGGCCGGGGGCGGCGGTTTGGTCTATTTCCTGGGCGGGCGCTGCGAATCCTGGCACTATCAGCGTTGGCGCGACGAGGGCTTGTTTCCGGCCACGCTCAAGACGGGCCTGCTGCCGCTGCCGCGTCTGGTCGCCGAGTGGGATGCGGGCCATCCGGCCTTGCGCGCCTTCGCCGAACGGGACCGGGGCGGGGACCTGTCCCGCATCGTCTTCCGCCATGCCTTCGGGCTGGAGCCGATGCCCGATGCCCGCGTTCTCGCCAAACTCGACGACGGCAGCCCCGCCATGGTGGCCGCCGAATCCGGCCAGGGCCGCATCGTGGTGGTGGCCAACCCCGCCAACCGCGCCTGGACCGACTGGCCCGCCGAACGCATGTTCCTCCCCGTCGTCCACGAACTGCTCGACTGGGTCGCCCGCCGCGCGGAGGAAAACCCGGTCCAGACCCGGGTCCGGGGCCTGGACGAAACCCGTCCTCTCGGCATTCACGCGGGACCGCCCCTGACCGTGGTCGTCCCCGCCCCGGGCGAAAGCCGCATCGATCCGGTTTCCGAAGCCGAATTCCGCCAGCGTCTCGGCATCGGCCCGGCCCCACTCGATTCCGCGTTTGCTGATGCCGAGCTGCCCGCCAAGCGCGAGCGCCGCAACGAACTCTGGCCCTGGCTGGCCCTCGCCCTGCTCGCTCTCCTGATTGGCGAAAACCTCCTCGCCGAACGCGCCACCGGGTAGTGGCTAACGGATGTCGTCGAGGCTCCTGACGCCGATGATTTCGGCGGCGAAGGCGGTTTTCTCGGCTTCCTCAGGGGTGCCGAGGGCCTGGAAGACGTGCCAGATGTGTTTGGCTTCGCCGGGGGTGCTGATGGTGCCGGGGACGAAGGCGCGGAGGCCGAGGAGCAGCCCGCCCTCGTGGGCGTGGTCGATCCAGCGGTGGTTCTGGAAGGCTTCGAGGGTCCGGAGGCGTTTGGCCTGGTGCCAGAAATAGACCATCGAGGCGGCTTGCAGGCGCTGGCTTTCGGCGGAGAGGTCGGGAGAGTTGGGGCCTTGCTCGGAGAAGATCAGGCCGCGGGGCTTGCCGTCAAAGAGGAAATCGGGCTGCAGGAGCCAGCGGTCGATCACCCCGAGGTTGCGGAAGCTGATAAGGGGGGTGTCGAAGGTGTCGTTCGCCTTGGTGTCGTTCCAGGAGCGGGGGTCGAAGAGATTCTGGGGGTAGGGATGGAAGGCGATGGCCCAGGAGAAGTCGCCCTCGCGCCGGGTCAGGTCGCGGAGCAGCAGGAGGAGGTCTTTCGAGGGATAGAAGCGGGGACCGGTCTCGGCCCAGTGATGGGTGAGGGAGACGAAGACGCGGGCATGGGGATCATGCTGGCGGACCGTGAGATGGGCGGTGCGCAGGGAGCGCTGGTAGAGGTCGAGATAGGTTTCGAGCCGCTTTTCGCCCGCGTTGGTCCACACCCAGCCCGCATCCACCTCGTTGTGGATGATCCAGTTGGCGATGCGCCCGTATTGGGCATCGGGGCGGCAGTAGCGCTTGGCCAGGACATCGATGGCGGCGGCGTAGTGCAGGACTCCCTCGGCGCTGGTGACGTTGGCCATGGTGTAGATGCCCGGATCGCAGCAGTCGGGATGCTGCCAGACCCGGCGGGATTCCTCGCTACCACCCCGGGGAATCAGCAGGATGGCGCAGACCACGATGTCGTGCCGGGCGCAGAAGGTCAGGAGCTGGTCGTGCCCGGCCAGAGCGCTTCTCCGCACATGGAAGGTGCGGCCCTGGAAGACATGCGCGAAGGTGTCCTCGCCCGCCGTCGGCGCGAAGAGCCCCGGCAGGGTGATGTTGGTGGTGATGCTGTGGACCCCGAGGTCCACCAAGTCCTGGATATGGGAGGGTACGTAGCCCACGCCGGCCAGACCCTTGATGCTCTTGGGAACCTGTTTCGGGGGCGTCTCGACGGGGGCCATACCGTCCGTGCCGACCACATATTGCGCGTGGCAGAGCGGAACCGGCGAACCGGGCCGGGTCAGCAGCCAGCGATGGTAGACGCGGTCGCCGCCATCCTCGGCAAAACGGGGGAATTCGAGGTCGAATTCGCCTTCCGGCAATTCGCGCACCACCGGAGCCGAGCCGTACTGATCGAGCGGGACATGCATCGGGATTTCGCGCAGGACGGCGGGCTGGGGCGCATTGCCGCGCAGACGGAGGCTCCGCCGGTCGGCGGCGACGGCGAGGGAACCGGGAAAGTCGGTGGCGAGATACTCCCGCCAGCCTTCCGCCTGCTCGCGGTCCAGCCGGTCCCTGGCCTCCCGTTCGCGGGCGAGGCGCTGTTCCTCAGCGTTGAGCGGACGCAGCCGGAGGTTGCGGACGCGGAGGGTGACATCGGCCTGCCGCCCGAAATCGAGGCGGAAGGTCCGGTATGGCTTGTCCCAGTTCTGTTCAAAGGGGACCGCGACGGGAGCCCATGCCTCGCTTTTGGCGATTCCCTTCGCGGTGGCGCTATGGCTTTCGCGGGGCGGCCCGTAGAACACTTGGAACGAATCCAGCCCGGCGGGGCAGAACAGTTCGCAGGCGAAGGTGCGGATTTGCCGGTGGTCGTAGTCGGCTTCGAGCGGCACGGTGAATACATAGGGGTCGCCCCCCGTGCTCCGAATCTCGTAGGTGCCGGGCTCGATCTCGCGGACCTCGGCCTGGTGGGCCGAGGCGGGAACCAGAGTCAGCGGAATCGGCATGGCGACCTCCTGGCCGAAAACCGAAAGGGCGGCAAAGGCGGCAAGAACGGCTGGGAATCTCATGGAACCTCCCGGATGCTTCACAGGCCTGATGCTACCGGCTCACTATCGTCCATTCCGTCCATTCCGTCCATTCCCGCACCGTAACGGTCGCACGGGCGCGTGGGGCCGCTATATTCGGGGGAATCCGCGAGGAGTATCGCGCGTCGTTGGACTAGCCGAAGGAAAACCAGGCATGGGCACCTACAATCCCGCTCCGTACCAGCTCGATCTCAACCAGTGGCCGCACATCGTCTGCCCGCCGCCGGGGCCGAAGTCCAAGGCGCTGCACGAACGCTGCTGCACCTATTTCAAGGGCCTGAGCGGGCAGGTGAAGCTGTTCCCGGTCGCCTTCGAGGAAGGCAGTGGCTGCACCCTGACCGACGTGGACGGCAACCGCTACATCGACTTTTCGAGCGGCATCTACGTGACCACTCTCGGCCACTGCCATCCGAAGATTTCGGCGGCGGTGCAGGAGTACGCGGGCAAGCTGATGAACTGCCACGACTTCACCACCGAGATCAAGACCCGGCTGGTCGAGAAGATGGCGCAGTGCCTGCCGGGCGACCTGAAGGGCTACCAGTTCTACGACTGCGGCACGGCGGCGGTCGAGGCGGGAATGCGGGTTTGCCGCGCGGTCACCGGCAAGCACGAATTCGTCTCCTGCTTCTATGACTTCCACGGCAAGACCAGCGCCGCGGTCTCCCTCGCCCATATCCGTTCCGCCGTCTACGGCCCGACCCGGGTGCCCGGCTCCCACATGGTCCCCCGGCCCAATCCCTACCGGCCCCACTGGACCAAGCCGGACGGCACCATCGACACCGACAAGTACATCGAGTTCTACACCGAATATCTCGACCGGGCCACCGCGAACCAGGTGGCCGCCTTCGTCGTCGAACCCATCCAGGGCTGGGGCGGCAGCGTGATGCCGCCGGACGATTTTTTCCCCAAACTGCGCCAGCTTTGCGACGACCACGGCATCCTGCTGTTCGCCGACGAGGTGCTGACCAGCATGGGCCGCACCGGCAAGATTCTCTGTCTCGAACACTGGGGCGTGCAGCCGGACGTGGTCACCCTCGGCAAGGGCTTCGGCAACGGTTTCCCGGTGACGGCGGTCGCGGTGCGCGAGAAGTACATGGAGAGCTTCGAGTCCATCTCCGCCTCGAGCAGCTACGGCGGCAACCCGATGGCGTCGGCCGCGGCCCTGGCCTGCTTCGAGGTGATCGAGGAGGAGGGCCTCCTCGACCACGCCGCCGAGCTGGAAGAGATTTTCACCCGGCGCATGGCCGCCTGGAAGGATCGCTTCCGCATGGTCGGCGACGTGCGCTGCAAGGGCTGCCTGATGGGTGTCGAGCTGGTCAAGGACAAGGCCACCAAGGAGCCCTTCGACAAGGCGGGCACGCTGGTCTACCAGAAGGCGTTCCGCAAGGGGCTGGCGTGGATTCCGGCCGGGCACATTCTGCGCATGAGCCCGCCCATCATCATGCCCAACGAAGTGGCCCACAAGGCGATGGACATCATCGAGGAAGCCCTCGGCGAGACCGAGCGCGAGCTGCTGGGCTAGGCCCTTTCAGCCGGGCGGTCGTTCTCCTACGCTTCGGGGGGGAGGACGACCGCGTCCTCGGGCATGACGGCCAGCGGCACGGTGCTGCCGGGTTCCAGGGTCTCGCGCGGGTTCAGGGAGAACATGCGCAGGGTCAGACCCTCGTGGATGCTCAGGTCGGTCTGGGCCATTTCGCCCAGATAGACGCTGCTCTTCACCGTGGCCTGGAAGCGGTTTTTCGGCAGGTTGCCGATGCGCAGGGTCTCGGGGCGGATCGAGAGGACGACCGGGGCACCGACCGCCAGACCCGCCGGAAACACCTCCGCCTCGACAAGGCCGAAGATGGTCTCCACTGT
>LVAZ01000089.1 GCA_001603055.1 Victivallales bacterium Lenti_02 | reverse complement strand
GGTCTTGGTGACCACCCCTGCGCACGACGAGGTCGAACTCGCCGATGAGGGGCTTGTCGAGCCGGACGCCGGAGGCGTCGAACAGGGACACCGAGAAGGGCATCCCCACGCCCGCAACCATCCATCCGGGCCGCGGCTTAGCGCTCCAGTTGCAGAGGCGTGGACTCCCGGTCGGGATTGTTCGGGAAAACCGGCGCGGCCACGAGTTGGGATGCCGTCGCCTCGATGCGCCAGAACATGTACACCCGGTCCGTTTCGGCGAGGTACCAGCGCGAGGGGTCGGGCGGGTTGTGCCCCTGGCCCGTGATGTACACCACCCCGCGCTCGGGATCGATCCGGCCCTCGCGGAGCGGGTGGGTGCGGCTGAAGGTGTGGTCGTGCCCGGCGACGACCAGATGGACCCCGTAGCGCTCGAAAAGGGGCACCCAGTGCTCCCGGATGCGCCGTTCCCAACCCGTCTGCCAGCCCTGTCCGGGGGCGCCGCCGGTCTCGTAGTCCAGATAGGCGGGATAGGGCGTCACATGGGTCTGCGCCAGCAGCCAGCGCCCGCTGCCGCGGTAGCTTTGCAGGGTGCGTTCGAGCCACTCGGTCTGTTCCCCCTCGATGGGGGCCGAATGGCCGCTGTTGAGGGTGACGACGGTCAGGTCGAGGCCGTAGTCGAGGACATGGTAGAGCTGGGGGGGGGGCAGGGCGAGGCGGCGGTGGAAGAAGGGGGCACCGTCGCGGTTGCCGTCATGGTTGCCCTCGGCGGGGACCAGCGGGATACGCCTGCCGTCGGGGGTGATCATGGTGTCGTGCCAGACGTCGAAGAACTGGTCCACCAACTGATCCACGGGCACTTGACGGTGGGGCGGGTCGCGGTAGCTCTGCATGTCCGCGTACCAGAGGTCGCCGCCGACCAGGGCGAAGTCCACGTCCGCCTCCCGCGCCTTGCGGGCGAGACGCCGGCGCAGCCCCTCGTCGGAGGCGCCGATGGGCCAGATGTGGGTGTCGGTGACCGTCACGACCACGATCTTCCGGGAATCCACGGGCGCGGTCCGGAACAGGAAGCGCTCGGGGCTTTCGGGATGGGGGATTTCCGCGCGGTAGAGCGTGTCCGGCGCCAGCCCGTCCACCTGCGCCCGGTTGATCCAGAAACGGGCCGCGATGGAGGGGCGCGGCGCCTCGTGGTCGAACAGCTCCGAGCGGGCCGGCACGCGGCGCGGCGCGGCGGCGGGGTCCGCCGCCGGGGCGACCAGCACCGCCGGATCGGGAACCGCCGCGTCGGTCCGCCAGGTCACGGTCATGGCGGTGGAGGCGGGGCCTTGCAGGGTGAGGACCACCTGCCGGGGGCGGAGCGCCTCGACGGGGTCCCGGGCCGCCCTGGGCGCCACTGCGGCGGCCACCGCCACGAACCGGTAGTGGAACTCCGCGCCGACGCCTCCCGGCGACGCATTGGAGCGGAAACGGACCGAATCGAGGGCCAGAACCGGGTTCCAGAAGGGCAGTTTGGCCCGCTCGACCAGAGGCGCGGCGGGCTTCCCGTCCGCCGGAGAGATGGCCACCGAATAGCGCCCTTCGCCC
The DNA here is from genome assembly GCA_001603055.1 of Victivallales bacterium Lenti_02. Lineage (GTDB taxonomy): Bacteria > Verrucomicrobiota > Lentisphaeria > Oligosphaerales > Lenti-02 > Lenti-02. The sequence goes on along the minus strand of LVAZ01000089.1, from coordinate 7,367 downwards.
ACGTCCGCGACGATCTCGTAGCGAAGCCAGACGTTCGCGGCGACCGTCCCGGCGGCGGCGACGGGCAGCCATTCCGGGCCGGGCCCCAGCGCCCACACGCTCCCGTCGGCGTCCACCCGGAGGCGGAACGCCTCGGTGGTGCCGTGGCGCAGGGCCACCACATGGCCCAGCCGGTTCTCGACCAGCCGCTTTTCGTAGGCCAGCGCCAGGGTGCCGTCCGCCGCCGGAAACCGCCGGTCCAGGGTTAGGTTTCCGAGGTCCTCCCGGGAGTCGGCATCCCGGTAGAGCAGCATCCGTCCACCGTCCTCGCGGAGCGCCACTTCGGCGTTCTGCCGCTCGCCCGTGTTGGACACCGTCCAGCCGTTCCGGCCATGGACCGAGTCGCCCGGCGCATAGTCCGCGAATGACTCCTCGAAGAGGGGTTCCGCCCCGGCCAGCCCGAGGGCCACGCAGAGGGCGGCGAAGCCGGGGAGAAGCGGCGGGTGGTGGAGCGGGCAGGCTGCGCGTGGCCGGGAAACTGTCATGGCGGTCCTTGCTGCTTGGCTGGCGGTTGCGTCAGTATGACACCCTGCGGAAAAAAGCCAAGGAGGGAAGGCGGTTTTCGCCGGGTGTGCGCCAATTACGCGGGGAAACAGCCCGTCATATCCGCAAGCCGGACGGTTGCGGCACGGGTGGTTGGTGCCGGCTACGCCGCCAGCCGGACGAAGGTCCGGGTCCGCTCGCGGTGCCATCCCTTGCAGGCGGTGGCGTAGGGGCAGTTGTTGCATTCCCAGCCGCCTTCCTGCGGGTGGAAGCACTCGTTGGCGATGACCCGTTCGAGGACGCGCACGAGTTCGCCCCGTCGCCCGCGTCGAGCTGGTCTTCAACAGCGACCTCAACATCCGCCGCCACAATTTCGGCGGGTCCATGTGTGCCCGTGCTTTCCGAAACTCTCCGTCTGGTCGTCTACCGCATCTGGGGCGGTCCCCGCGCCGAGGTCTTCGACCTGCGCGCCTATGGCCCGGCGAAAAACGCTACCAAATAAGAGGATTCCTGGCGGGACTCCTTGCCCTTGCTGTCCGGCCAAGCTACGTTCTCTGCGAACGGGTCGTCTCGGCCCGGCGAACCAGTTCTCAAGGAGTGATTCATCGTGCATGTCGCGGTAATCATGGCTGGCGGCAGCGGCCAGCGTTTCTGGCCAGTATCCCGCCACAATCATCCCAAGCAGCTTCTGCGCCTGACCAGCCCGGACCGCTCGCTGCTCCAGGAGGCTATCGACCGCCTTGCCGGCCTGATTCCGCCCGAGCGGGTCTATGTCATCACCGCCCCCCATCTGGTGGAACCGATCCGCCAGGCGGGCGTCGGCCTGCCCGACGAAAACGTGATCGCCGAGCCCTGCAAGCGCAACACCGCCGGCTGCCTGGTCTACGCCGCCGCCTTCCTCGTCGCCAAGTACAAGGTCGCCCCGCGCGACATCACCATGGCCGTGGTCACCGCCGACCATCAGATTCCCGACCGCGAGCTGTTTCTCAAGCGGGTCGAGGTTGCCCTCGACGCCGCCGACAATCTCGACGGCCTGGTCACCATCGGCATCAAGCCCACCCGCATCGAAACCGGCTACGGCTACATCGAGCTGCCCGAAAACGCCGAACCCGTGCATGGCCACGAGAGCGGCCAGCCCGTCTACCGCGCCAAGCAGTTCCTTGAAAAACCCTCCCGGGCCGAGGCGGAGCGCTACGTCGAGTCCGGCCGCTATCTCTGGAACAGCGGCATGTTCTTCTGGCGTGTCTCCAGCTTCCTCGCCGAATTCGAACGCGCCCGCCCGGTCTTCGCCGAAACCTTCCACCGTCTGGCCGAAGCCTTCCGCAAGCAGGACTTTACCGCCGCCGAAGCCAGCTTCCGCGAACTGCCCGACATTTCCATCGACTACGCCCTGCTCGAAAACGCCCGCGAGGTCTTCGTTGCCCCCGGCCGGTTCCAGTGGGACGATGTGGGGGCCTGGGACGCGCTCGCCCGCACCCTGCCCAACGACGCCCGCGGCAACGTCAGCTTCGGGGAACCCATTCTCGTCGAGTCCGAGGACTGCATTGTCTACAACGCCCCCGGCGGGGAACGCATGGCTGTCGCCGTGGTCGGCTGCAAAAATCTGATCGTGGTCACCACCGGGGATGGCATTCTCGTCGTTCCCCGGGACCGTGCCCAGGATGTCAAAAAGGCCGTTGCCGCCCTTGAAAAACACCGCTCCTCCCATCTCTAGTGTTTCGTCCGGTTATTCCGTTGTATTATGATCCGGTTGTTGTATAGTGGTCTCCGGCCTGTAAGATAGCGGCCGGGAGACACCATGCGAACAGCACCCAAGATCGTCCTGCCAGAGTCCGACCGCCTGTTGCTTGCGGAGACTGCGAGATCGGCGACGGCCCCCGCCCGCGACGTGCTGCGGGCGCGCATCTCGCTGAAGGCGGCCGACGGGGTCGGGAGCCGCGACATCGCCGCCTCGCTGGGGGTCAGCGCGAACACCGTCGGGAAGTGGCGGCGGCGCCTTGCGGAACACGGCGTGGCCGGCCTTTGCGACTCTCCGCGGCCGGGCCGCAAGCCGGTCCACGGAAAGGCGAAGCAGGAGGAGATCGTGGCCAAGGCCATCGCCGAGAAGCCGGACAACCGGACCCACTGGAGCACGCGGGCGATGGCCGAGGCGGTCGGCGTCAGCAAGAGCATGGTCTCGGAGGTGTGGCGGGCAAACGGCGTCAAGCCGCATCTGGAGAGTTCCTTCAAGCTGTCGAACGACAAGCATTTCACCGAGAAGCTGCGCGACGTGGTCGGCCTCTATCTGAATCCGCCGGAGCATTCCCTGGTGTTCTGCGTGGACGAGAAGACCCAGATTCAGGCCCTCGACCGGACGCAGCCCGGCCTGCCCATGAAGAGGGGCCGCAACGGCACCAGAACCCACGACTACGTTCGCCATGGCACATGCTGCCTGTTCGCCGCGCTGAACGTGCTCAACGGCGAGGTCCTCGCGAAATGCGAGAGCCGCCACCGCCACCAGGAGTATCTCGGCTTCCTGCGGCAGATCGACGCCGTCGTCCCCGCCGGCCTCGACATCCACATCGTCGCCGACAACTACTGCACCCACAAGCACCACAAGGTCGCGGCTTGGCTGGAGAAGCACCCGCGCGTCGCCGTCCACTACATCCCGACCTCCTCCTCCTGGCTGAACATGGTGGAGCGCTTCTTCGGGAAGATCACCCAGGAGCGCATCCGCCGGGGCGTCTTCCGCACCGTGCTCCAGCTCACCGAGGCCATCGACGACTATATCGAGGCCCACAACCGCGATCCCAAGCCCTTCGTCTGGGTGAGGACTGCCGACGAGATACTGGCCAAGCTGGAGCCGATCGCAAGGCTCTTGGATAAAACAATGAAATAATCGGACGATACACTAGTATTCGTTCGGAGCGGGCTCGGGGACGACCCCGAGGAGCTGGGAGACGAGGTCGTCCGGCCCGATCCCCTCGGAATCGGCCGTGAAGTTGGTGAACAGGCGGTGGCGCAGCACCGGCAGGGCCAGGGCCCGGATGTCCTCGCAACTGACGTTGAGGTTGCCGCGCAGGACGGCCCGGGCCTTGCCGCCGAGAATCAGGAACTGGGCCGCCCGGGGACCGGCCCCGCAGTGGACGTAGTCCTTGATGAACTGCGGCGCCTCCTCGCATTTCGGGCGGGTCATGCGCACCAGGCGGGTGGCGTACTTCACCACATGGTCGCTCACCGGCAGCTCGCGCACGGTGCTCTGAAGGGCCACGATGTCCTCGGCGGAGAGGACCTGGCGCAGGTCGATGTTCTGCTTCCTGGTGGTGGCGGCCACAATCCGCTCCTCCTCGTCCGCCTCGGGATAGTCCACGGTGATGTTGAACATGAAGCGGTCGAGCTGGGCTTCCGGCAGCGGATAGGTACCCTCCTGTTCGAGGGGGTTCTGGGTGGCCAGCACGAAGAAGGGAGGGGGCAGCGGGAAGACGTGGTTGGCCACGGTCACCTGGCGTTCCTGCATGGCCTCGAGCAGGGCCGCCTGGGTCTTCGGCGGCGTCCGGTTGATCTCGTCCGCCAGCAGCAGATTGGTGAAGATGGGGCCGCGGATGAAGCGGAAGGTCTTCTGCCCGGTCTGCTCGTCGATCTCCAGCACGTCGGTGCCGATGATGTCCGAGGGCATCAGGTCGGGGGTGAACTGGATGCGCTTGAACTTGAGGCGCAGAATCTTGGCGAGGGTGCTCACCATCAGGGTCTTGGCCAGGCCGGGGAGCCCGATCATCAGCACATGGCCGCCGGCCGCGATGGCCACGAGCAATTCCTCGAGCACGGCCCGCTGGCCGATGATGACCTGGCCGAATTCCTGCTCGATGGTCGCGTAGACCCGCCCCATGTCGCGGATGCCCGCGATGGCCGCCTCGGTCATGGCCTCCTCCTCCGCCGGGGCCGGCTCCGCCTCCTGCGCCTCGTCCGCCGCCATGGTCAGGGACATGCCGCCGCCGAAATCGGGATCGAAGGCGGCCATGATGGTCCCGAACTGGATATTGGTGGCCGTCTCGATCTGGGCGCGCTCGACCTTTTCGCCGGCGATGAAGACCCCGTTCTGGCTGCCGAGATCCTCGACATACCATGCGCCCCCGATGAAATCGAGCACCGCGTGCTGGCGGGAGATGCTGCCCTGGTTGAGGCGGATGTCGCACTCGTCGCCCCGGCCGATAATCAGCCGCCCTCCCTCGATCTCGTACTTGCGACCGGCGTCGGGACCCTCGAGAATCTCAAGTTTTGCCATGCGTTCCACCTTGGGTGCAGAAGTTCGCCAGGAAGTCCGCACAGTCTATCCCCGCCGGAGTGCCCCGTCAAGAGGCCGGCGGCGGCATCTGCGGCGACTTAGGCCTCGCCGTCCAGATCGCAGCCCTCGTCCAGGTAGCGCCGGAGCCGGTAGATCAGGGTGCGGCGGCTGATGCCCAGGGCGGCGGCGGCGCGGGTCCGGTTGTGGCCATGCTCGCGGAGGGCCTTGCGGATGGCCTCGCGTTCGAGGTCCTCGATCGTCCCCGGCGGCGCGGCGGCCGCCGTCGGCCGGGCTTCCGCCGCCTCGCGCACCACCCGGGCGGGCAGATGCTCGGGAAGAATGATCCCGCCCCGCGACATCAGCGCCGCCCGTTCCATGGCATTCTGCAATTCGCGCACGTTGCCGGGCCACGGGTAGCGGACCAGCACCTCGAGCGTGTTCGGGGCCAGGCGGGGCGTGCCGCCGCCGAAACGGGAGGCGAAGACCAGGGCCAGCGGGGCAATGTCCTCGATCCGGTCGCGCAGCGGGGCCAGAGCAATCTCGATCACGTTCAGCCGGTAGTAGAGGTCCTCGCGGAAACACCCCTCCTCCACCTCCCGCTCCAGATTGCGGTTGGTGGCGGCCAGCACCCGCGCCCGGCTGCGGCGCTCCTCGTTGCCGCCGACCCGCTGATAGGTGCCGTCCTGCACCACGCGCAGCAGCTTGGCCTGGAGAGGCAGGGGAATCTCCCCCACCTCGTCGAGGAAGATGGTGCCGCCGGAGGCCTCCTCGAAGCGCCCCATCCGCTGGGCCACCGCGCCGGTGAAGGCCCCCCGCTCATGGCCGAAGAACTCGGATTCCAGGAGGTTCTCGGGAATGGCCGCGCAGTTCACCGTCACCAGCGGGCCGCCCGCGCGCGGGCTCCAGCCATGGATCAGCCGGGCCACCACCTCCTTGCCCGTGCCGCTCTCGCCGGTGAGCAATACCCGCGCCTCGCTCGGGGCCGCCAGGGCCGCCTCGCCCAGAGCCCGGAACATGGCCGGACTCCGGCAGACCACGTCGCCCGGCAGCGGCGGCAGCTCGACCGGCGGGGCCGAGCGCGCGCCGATGCCCAGAATCCGGTCCACCAGACACAGCAGCTCGTCCAGATCGATGGGTTTCTCGATGTAGTCCAGCGCCCCGTCCCGCATGGCCTCGACCGCGTCGCGCACATCCGCGTAGCCGGTCACCAGCAGCACCGGCAGCGAGGGATGGGTCGTGCGGGCCTGGCGCAGCGCTTCGAGCCCGGTGATTCCCGGCATGCGGACATCGGAGATCATCAGGTCGGGGGTTTCCTCGGCCAGCAACGCCAGCGCCCGCTCGCCCGATTCCGCCGAACGAATCCGGAACCCCTGCCGGGACAGGAACTCGGCCAGCAGACCCCGCTGCCCGGCATCGTCGTCCACCACCAGAATAGTCCGCACGTTGTTCCGCAACACCGGTCCCGTCCTCATGCCTGACTGGCCTGCCGCAGGCCGGAAATGACAAACTCCGCGCCACCCAGGTCGTCCGAGGCGCCGCAGCGGACCTCCCAATGGTGGGCCACCGCAATCTGCCGGACCACGGCCAGGCCCAGGCCGGTGCCCTTGTCGCGGGCGGAAACATAGGGCCGGAATATCTCGCCGCGAATCTCCTCGGGCACGCCGGGGCCGCTGTCCGCGATGCGGACCGCGACCTCGCCGACCCGTTCGTCCCGCCCGCAGGAAATCCGCACAATCCCGCCCTCGGGAATGGCCTGGAGGGCGTTCAGGAGGATGTTGAAGAAAACCTGCCGCAGCATGGCCTCGTCGGCCAGCACCCGGATGGCGGGCACCTCGTTGCGCCATTCGGCCCTGCGGTCCTCGCTGTCCGTCTGCAGCGTCTTGCCCAGCTCGTCGGCCAGGGCTTGCAGGTCCACGCTCGCCAGCACCGGCTCGCGCGGTTTCGAGTAGGCGATGAACTCGTTCAAGCGGTTACTCACCCGGTCCACCTCGTCCACGATCCGGGCGGAGGTCTCGCGCGCCTTGGCCTCGTCGCCGGGATGCTTGGCCAGCATCTGCGCCAGACCGCGCACCACGTTGAGGGGATTCCGGGTCTCGTGGGCCAGGCCGGCGGCGGCCAGATTGAGTTCCCGCAGATGGTTGTTCATGGCCTCGGCCTTCACCAGTTGCAGTTCGAGCTGGGTGGAACGGCTCATCTGCCGGTAGAGCAGGGCCAGGCCGCCCACGGCCACCAGGCCCAGCGCCGCCAGCAGAAGCCGCTGGCGAGAGTCGCCCCGGACCGCGCGCTCCACCTCGACGGCGGAGAGCCGGAACGCCAGCTTGTGCAGCCCCTGCTGCTCGAACAGCGTGCGGTATTCTTCGGCATCCATCCACGGGGGATAGGGGGGGCGATTCCCCTCGCGCGCCGCCTCCATCCAGCGGCGGAAGCGCTCGCGGGCCTCGGGATTCCAGTCCGGCCCCCGCCCCCGCCGGTCGCCGGATTCGTGGGGTGCCTGCATACCGCCTTCCGGGGGGGGCGGCGGCGGGCTATCCATCCCCCCGCCCTCGCCGGAGGGCGGCCGGGGGCCGCCGCCGCGCGGCGGGGG
>LVAZ01000590.1 GCA_001603055.1 Victivallales bacterium Lenti_02 | reverse complement strand
ACGGAAGGCAGGGCCTTGAGAATCCTATCCGCGTCGCGGTCGATGTTCCAGTTCTCGTAGATGCGGGTGATCTCGGGCGAGGAGTGGCCGAGCCACTCCTTCACCAGCCCCAGGGGCACTCCGCCCCTGGCGCACTCGGTGACGAAGGAGTGGCGGAAGGAATGGAAGCCCCGGACCGAGGCGGTCGCCGCGCGACCCGCCTTGTCCTTGGCGCGAGTGGTCAGACCGCAGGACTCGAAGACCCGTCTGGTCATCACCGACAGGCGGACGGGGTCGCGGCGGTAGGTTGCCGCCAGTTCGGGGCAAACGTCCCCGGCCCGCTCCTTGGGCGGAGTGCGTTCGAGTTCGGCCAGCAGTTCGGGATGGACCGGGAACCGGACCGTCTTCCTGGTCTTGCCGGTTTTCCGGATGATGCGCCCGCCATCCGCCCCGATGCGGATGTCGGACCATTGGAGCGTCGCGCAGTCGCCCAGGCGCAGGCCGGTGAAGGCGGCGACGATGAACAGTCGGCGCAGTTCCCCCGAGGAGGCGTCGATGACCTTGCGGATTTCGTCGGGTTCGAGGTTCTCGCGGTGGACCGGTTCGGAGCGGTAGCGCTTGCTGTCGGCGAAATGGTCCGGGCGTCCGGATAGCCGGCAGACTACCGAGCAGGTGAACATGATCTTGTTGTGGCGGTTGGCCGTCATGCGGTCTCGCAGATACCGCGAGAACAACGGCACATGTTCCGGACGGATGTCCTCCAAGGCGGTGAGGTCCTGCTCCGCCGCCCAGTCGGCGAAGACCTTCCAATGGCTGGCGTTGTCGCGGATGGTCCGGGGGGAGAGCTGCCGCGTGACGGACCCGCGCGTGTTTTCCGTGTAGGGATAGCGATCCCAGGCCGCTGCGATGGGCAGCTTGTTCCGCTCGGCATCCTCCCGGTCCTGCCGCTCCTGGGCGGCCCGTTCCGCCTCTCGCGCCTTGTCCTCGGCTGTGGCGAGGGCGTTTGAAACAAGCCGGCGACGCTCCACCTTATCCTTGGCCAGAACCGGTCGCAGCTCGGTGTCCGCAGCCAGCTCCGCCTCTTCCTTGTCCGTCACCGGTTCCCCGTCAGGCTTGCGGAGGACCGTGCGAATCCTTTTCCCGTTGACCTGGTAGTCCAGGCACCAGGTCTGGCCCCGTTTGAAAATCCTGCCCTTGGTCTTCCGCGCCATGAAACGACCCCTTGGAACGCTGCTCGATATGGGCATGCGCCACACCTGCGCATCAGTGCCTGGCCCTGCACTACCATCTCGCGAAAATGGGTCGATTCAAGCGAATTCCGGCACATTCCGGCACAAAAAATCACATTTGAGCACAAAAAAGCGGACTTAAAATCCGCTTTTCGCAAGAAAGTACGGGTTCGAATCCCGTCCCGGGCACTGAGTTCCGCCAGTATGGTTTCTTGGACCACTTGGCCCAGGTCGCGGGGGGGCAAGCCGCCTCGCCCGGATGACGCTGTGATGTTCGGGTTTCCGACGCGGGTTTGTCGCGGTATAGTGTGGGGGCCCGTCCACGGAGCCTCGCAAGAGAATGGAACTCACGGTGAAAACGATCGCGCTGATGTCCCTCTTTTCGGCCTGTCTTGTCGCTGCCGCACCTGATCCGGCGGTGTATGGTCCGGCCCTCGCGGCGGAGGTGGTGGAAGGCTCCGCCGGCTGTTCCGCCGTCGAGGTCGCCGGCGATTATCTCTATGCCGCGGGTGCGGACTCCCTTGTCGTGTACGACATCAAGACCGATCCGGCCAAGCCCAGATTCGTCGCCGAGATGAAGGGGATCAAAGGCAGCCGGCAGATGGCGATCTACCGGGACAGGGCCTATATCACGGCGCGCAACCACGGCCTCTGGATCGTCGATATCGCCGATCCCACCGAGCCGAAGCTGATCCGCCAGTTCGACACGATCGAACTGGCGACCGGCATTGCGGCGGTCGAGAACGTGATCTTCATTGCGCACCGCGTCTACGGCGTCCAGCTCCTGGACGTGACCGACCCCCGTTTCCCCAGGCATATCTCCCAGGTCCGCACCGGGGAGGCGCAGTCGGTCGTCTACCGCGACGGCATGCTGTACATCGGCGACTGGGGCGCGGGCAAGCTGACCATCGCCGATGCCCGCGACCTGCGCCGTCCGCGGGTGGTGGCCCAGGGCACGCTGGACGGTCTCGGCGACGGCGTGTTCCTCAAGGACAATCTCTGCTTCTCCTCGACCGGGCACGACGCCAAGTCGGGACCGGTGGACGAGCGTCCCGGCAACGGCCGCGGCGTCGAGACCTTCGACGTCTCCGACCCCCTGGCCCCGAAGAAGCTCGGGGTTTTCAAGTTCCCCCGTTTCCTGCCCAGAGACAATGACTACTGGACCTCCCGCGCCTGCGGCAGCACGCTGTTCTGCGTCGACAGCCACAACGGCTTCTACATGGTCGATGTGGCCGACCCCGCGAACATGAAGGGGCTCGGCCACTTGCAGTTGCCGCCCCCGGTTTACACTTGGAAAATCCCGGAAGACCGCAAACTGGGCAACGATTGCTGCGCCAGCCTGGCGACCGGCGACGGCGTGGTCTACATCGCGGGACTGACGACCGGAATCCATGTGGTCCGCGCCCCGGCCGCCTACCCGCAGCCCCGCCCGGAGCTGCGGCTGGAAATCCCCGCCGAGGCACCCGAAACGGTCGACCCGCGCCTCCGGCGCTACGACCTCCACTGCCAGGTGCGGCGCGTCGCGGTGAAGGACAACTTCGCCTACGTCGCGGCCTCCCATGCCGGGCTCAAGCTGTTCGCCATCGGCGCGGACGGGCTCAGGGAACTGCGGACCTGGGAGCGCGAGTGCGTCTACGATGTCAGCGTCCACGGCGACACTCTCTTTGTGGCCGAGAACAATCTGGACCTGGCCGTGTACCGGATCGCGGCGGACGGCGACCTCGCCGAGATCGGGCGCGGCCAGTTGCCCGGAAACCAGAGCGTTCAGATTGTGCA
>LVAZ01000589.1 GCA_001603055.1 Victivallales bacterium Lenti_02 | reverse complement strand
GAAATCGACAAGACGAGCGGGGCCTGGACCGGCCTGGCGGTCGCCGGGCAGAATCTGGTGCCCGAGGGCGAGAGCATCCCCGCCTGCCGCCTGAACAGCGACAACCGCTGGCTGCCCGACAACGAGTTCCCCGCCCGCCTCGAATCCATCATCCTCCCGGTTGGTGAAAACAGCATGCAGGTCACGCTCGCCTCCGGCGACTGGACCGTGGTCATCGAGTACACGCTGTTTCCCGAGTCCCGCCGCCTCCGCCGCCGTGCCAGCCTGACCTGGAACGGGCCGGAGGAAATCAAGCTCCGGGGCTTCGCCCTCACCGCCCCCGCCCTGGCCGTCGACCCCGAATCCGGCCTGTGGTTCAATCCCGGCAACTGGCCGCCCTCCCGGCGGACTGCCGCCGAATTCGTCCCCGGCACCCGGCGGAGCCACAACCGCCAGCCCGTGCCCCTCGTCGTCCAGTACGCCCCCGGTCGCTCCCTGCTCGGCGCCCACGACCTGCTCCGTCCGGACGCCGACAACGGCAGCGTCACCGTCGAGGAAACCGCCCGGGGACTGGCGATCTCCCAGGCCTTCCACACCCTCGCCCGCATGCGGCCCGGCAACCGCCAGACCGTCGGCGACGCCTGGCTCTGGTTCGTCGAGGACGACGCCGACGCGGCCCTGCTCCGTTTCCACGACCTGCTCCGCGACCTCGGCTGCGTGGTCCCGGTCGACCGTCCCGCCTGGCTGGAATCGGCGGTTCTCCACTCCTTCCATCCCGGCGGCACCATCGGCTCGACCTTCCGCGACCTCGGCGGCTTCGTCCCCGCCACCGCCTATCTCGACCGCATCGCCGACCTGGGCTGCAACGCCATCTGGATCATGCCCATCGAGGATGTCTCGGTCTACCATCCCCGCGACTACTACAAGTTCCAGGAAGGGCTCGGCACCGGCGAGGAATACCGCGCTCTGGTCGCCCGCGCCCACGAACTGGGCATGCATGTCCTCCAGGACATTGTCCCCCACGGTGGCCAGAACACCTTTCCCCGCGCCCTCGAACACCCCGAGTGGCTCGTCCAGGAGGAGGACGGCTCCACCCTCGGCTACTGGTGCTTCGACTTCAACTGGCCCGAATGGCGCGACTACATGGCCGACGTCGCCCGCCACTATGTGCGCGAATACAACATCGACGGCTACCGGGTGGATGCGTGCAGCGGCAGCAAAATCGCCAACTGGAACCCCGCCATCCCCTACGAGCGCGCCAGCTTCGCCCTTCTCCAGGGCGGCATGAACATGCTGCGCGGACTGCGCGGCGCGGTCAAGGAATTCAAACCCGAGCGCGGCGCCATCCTGGCCGAAAGCAACAGCGACGCCCAGGGCGCGGTCAGCGACGCCATCTACGACTTCACCTTCTGCTACAACGTCCTCCACGACCTGCGGAAACGCCCCGCCGCCGAATTCGTCCGCGACCTGCGGCTCTGGCTGCACGAGCAGGCCGCCGCCGGCCCCGAAGGACTGCTCCGCCTGCGCCACATCGAGAGCCACGACAGCCTGCGCGCCTTGGGCTGGTACGGGCTGGAGCCCCAGCGCGCCCTCTTCGCCCTCTCCGCCTTCATTCCCGGCATTCCCCTGGTCTACCACGAGGGCGAGGAGGGATCGAGCGAGGAATTCCGCACCATCATCCGCCTGCGCCGCCAGTTCCCCGAACTGAACGGGGGCAGCGCCGACTATCTGAGCGTGCCCGCCCCCCCCGGCGTCTTCGCCTGCCTCCGCCAGCGGGACCAGCACCGCTCCCTGGTCCTCATCAACTTCAACTCCACCCCCGCCGTCTTCCCGGACGGCATGTCCGACCTCGAACTGCCTCCCTTCGCCTACCGCATCCTCCGCAACGGCCGCCTCTATCCCGAGCCGAGCGTTCAAGCCGAGCCCCCCGCCACCCGCCCGAATCCGCCGGGCCTCGTCACCTGCGGAACCCTGGCCCTCGAACTCGATCCCGCCACCGGCCTGCCCCGCGCCGCCTACCGGAACGGCGAGCCCGTCACCGGAGCCTGGGACCTCTTTCTCCCCGCCGGCACTCCGCCTGCGGAACCCGCCGTCTTCCAGGGGGACCGCGCGGCGCAGCGCCGCTACGGCGACTCCACCCTGCGCATCGCCTACGAGGAAACCGGCCTGCGCCTGAACTGGGACGGCCCCGTGCCACGCGGCGCGGCCCTCGCCATTCCCCTGACCCAAGCCAAAACCTGGTCCGCCCATGCCGCCGAAGGCGTCTTCGCCGACGAGTATCGCGTCCGCCATCCCGCCGGAAACGGCTTCAACAGCAGCATCTACTGGCATCCCCAGGGCACCAGCGTGGTCTGGGACTCCCTGCCCCATCCCTTCCCCGCCGACGGCACCGGCGCGCTTGCCGCCGACAACTTCCGCCTCGGCCTGCCGCAGCCGCCCCCCCGCGCCCGCTGGTTCGAGCGCATCGGCGAAGACCAGCGCCTCACCGCCGTCCTCGCCTGGCACGATCCCGACTCGCCCCTGCCCGAATCCTCCGAGCTGCGGCTCGATCTGTCCGGAAACGAAACCGCCAAACGCCCGTCCGTCCCGGCCCTGATCCCCGCCGGCGGCGGCTGGGAACTCGACCGCGCCCCCTTCCGCCTCCGCATCGCCGGCAATGGCGCCCTCACCAGTCTGGGCGACGGCGACGGACGGCAACTGGTCCGGTTCGGCGACGTGTACACCGACGCGGGCTTCGCCCCCGTCAAGGAACGCTATGCCGCCAGCAACGACGTGGAAGCCTTCGCCCGCTTCGAAACGGCCGGCGACGAACTCCGCGCCAGTTTCGCGGGCACCCTCCGGGGATTCTACCGCTTCGCCCGCCAGGGCACCCCGGTCAAGTACGCCATCGACTACCGCTTCACGCCCGGAAACAGTTTCCGGATGCGCGCCGCCGTCCTCCCCCGGGGCGACGCCGTCGGCGAACGCGCCTTCCTCGCCCTCTACTTCCCCACCCCGAATATCAAGACCTACCGTTTCGAGAAGGACGGCCAGGTCATCGCCGAGGGCGACATCGGCGACGGGCGCCAGCGTTCCTTCCAGACCTCCGGCATGGAAAAACCCGTCGTCCCCGACCGCATCCTCATCGGCGACGGTGCCCGCACCCTCTACCAGCTCAGCGACATCCAATGCGGCGCGGGCAGCATCGACAACGTCTTCGTCCACGGCACCCAGTTCTTCCTCACCTTCCTCGACACCCCCGCGCCCCCGTCCGT
>LVAZ01000588.1 GCA_001603055.1 Victivallales bacterium Lenti_02 | reverse complement strand
GGCGAAGGCGGTGCCGCCGGGTTCGCCCGCCTGCTCGATGACTTCCCGCCAGGGAGCGGTGGCAATAGCGGGGAGAAGACGGTCGGCGAGCCGGGCCAGGTCGGCCAGATCGCCGCGGGTATCGTCCACGCTCTTGCCCAGTCCCAGCCGGGCGAGGGCGGCATGAATCCGGCAGTCGAGCGAGGCGCCCAGCACTACCGGTCCCTGGGGGGGCAGGCGGACGCAGGCGGGATTCAGCGAGCCATGACTCAGGCCGGCGCCATGCAGGGCGTCCAGGGCCTCGGCCAGTTCCCAGAGCAGATCGAGGACGGCGGGCAAGGGTGCCTGGGCGCCGGGGAACTGGCGGGTCCATTCGTCCAGGCCGGGACCGTCGGGGTATTCGGAGATCAGGGCGGCGGCGCCGGGTTCCAGCCCGGTTTCGGCGCGGGCCGCCGAATCCAGCTCCCATAGTTGGCCGAGGTGGAGCAGATGGGCCACGCCCGGGTGCCGGAAGTGCGCCACCGGCGCCAGTTCGGCGCGCAGTTCATCGAGTGCCCCCGGCGTCGCCACCAGCGGCGCGGGCAGAATGAGCAGGGTGACGGGGGCGTTGACGACCGTGTCGACGGCCCGGTAGAGCATGCCCGCCGCGCCCTCGTCCAATCGCTCGCGCAGCTCGTAGCGGTCCATGCGGCCCAGGGAGCCGTCGTGGTCGGTTGCTAAAGATGAAGGGGCAAATGGGTCCATGCCTGATTCCCGAGGCCAGGTTCCGCCGGGCTGGCCGGTCGATGTTCTGCGAAAGGTAGCCCCTGCGACCGGGTTCGCAATGCCGGGACTACGGGCTTTTCACATCCCGACCGGCGCGGACCGCCTCGAGTTCCTCCCAGCGGGCGTAAAGTCGGGCGACTTCGGCGCGGGCGGCTTCGAGTTCCTGGCCGAGGGCGGCGGTCTCGTGGCCGTGGGCCGCGAAGAAGTCGGGCTTGGCGAAGCGGGCCTCGATTTCCTCGACTGCCGCCTCGGCCAGGAGGATCGCCTCCTCCATGCCTTCGAGTTCCCGCTCCTCGCTCCATTTGAGCTTGCGTATCGCCGTTTTTGGAGGGGGCGGCGGGGCGGGGCGGGGTCTGGTTTCCGCTGGCCGGGCCGCGTCCTCCCGCTCGCGCCGCTTGGCGACAAAGTAGTCGTAGTTGCCGGGCTCGTAGTGGGTGGAGCCGTCCTCGCCGATGCCGAGGATGCCGGTGCAGACCCGGTTGAGGAAGAAGCGGTCGTGGCTGACGACCGCGACGCAGCCGCCGAAGCCGCACAGCCCCTCCTCGAGGATGCGGAGGGTCGAGAGGTCCAGGTCGTTGGTGGGCTCGTCGAGCAGCAGGAAATTGCCGCCGCGCAGGAGAATCTTGGCGAGGACGAGACGGCTGCGCTCGCCGCCGGACAACTGGCCGATCCGGGTGTGGATTTCGTCGTCGGCGAAGAGGAAGCGCTTGAGGTAGGCCCAGATGCCGAGGCGCTGGCCGCCGAGGGTGACGTAGTCGTTGCCCTCGCCGATTTCCTCGAAGACGGTCTTGTCGTCGTTGAGCACGACCCGGTGCTGGTCGGCGTAGTTGAATTCGGTGCGCGCGCCGGGGACGATCTGCCCGGCGGTCGGGGCGATTTCGCCGAGGATGGCGCGGAGGAGGGTGGTCTTGCCGACGCCGTTGCGCCCGACGATGCCGAGGCGCATGCCCGGCTCGAAGGTGAAATCGAGGTTGCGGACCAGGGTTCTGCCGCCGAGTTCGAGGGTGAGCTGGCGGATGTCGACGACCCGGTTGGCGAGACGGGGGGCGGGGGGCACCACCAGCTCGATGTCGCTTTCCCGTTCGAGGCCGGCCTGGTTGGCGGCGGCCTCGAAGCGCTGGATGCGGTCCTGGGACTTGGTGCCGCGGGCCTTGGGGGCGCGCCGGATCCAGTCGATCTCGCGGCGGATGAAACTGAGCCGCCGGGCCTCGTTCTGCTCGGCCACCTCCTCGCGCTTGGCCTTGTTCCTGAGGAACTCGGTGTAGTTGCCCTCGGAGGAGAACAGATGGCCGCCGGCCAGTTCGAGGACGCGGGTGGCGACGCGGTCGAGGAAGGAGCGGTCGTGGGTGACGAAGAGGCAGGTTCCCCGGTAGCGGGCGAGATAGGTTTCGAGCCACTCGATGGTTTCGGTGTCGAGATGGTTGGTGGGCTCGTCGAGGAGAATCAGGTCGGGCTGGCCGATCAGGGTCCGGCAGATGCCGACCCGGCGCTTCTCGCCGCCGGAGAGGGAGTCGGCGAGGCGGTCGGCGGGCGGGGCGCGGAGGGCGGAGACGAGTTCGTCGAGGCGCTGGTTGAGCTGCCAGCCGCCGAGCTGCTCGATCTGCGCCTCGAGTTCGGCGGTGGCGGCGGGATTGCCGGGCTGGCGCCCCTCGTACTTGTGGAGCAGGGCGAGCACGTCGGCGGCGCCGTCGAGAATGCAGTCCCGCACGGTGCGGCCGGGTTCGAGCGCCACTTCCTGGGGGAGGTAGGCGGGGCGGAGGCCGCGCCGCGTGGTCAGCTCGCCGGTGAAGAAGTTCTCGACTCCGGCCAGCACCTTGAGGACGGTGGATTTGCCGCAGCCGTTGCGGCCGACGACGGCGACCCGGTCCCCCTCGCGCAGAACCAGGTCCTCGTGGTCGAGGATGAGCCGGTCGGCAAGCTGGATGTGGATTTCGCGGGCGGTGAGCGCGACGGGAGCGGGAACGGGATTGGCCACGGGCGGTATGCGGTTTTCTGCTGATCTGCGGTTGCGGGGCGAATCCACCAACGTACCCATCCGGTCCGCGAATGCAATCCGGCAGGGATGGGACGGGCTAGGCTTCGAGCGCGGTCGCCGCGTCGTCGAGGGTGGGGAGGAGAAGCCAGGGCTGGCCGTCGCGGCGGGCGGCGACGGCCACCTGGAGTTCGGCGAGATG
>LVAZ01000587.1 GCA_001603055.1 Victivallales bacterium Lenti_02 | reverse complement strand
CCCCTAACTTGCCAGGGCTTCCCCCTTTCCGGGAAAGCCTGCCGTGCGGGCAGTGGACCAGGCCTTCACGCCTCATCGCGCGAAGACCATGCCAACCTTTCGCCGGGAGTGATTCCCCGTCCCGCGCCATGCCCGCCCGAGTCGTTGTTCGGGGCGGTCCCGGCGCTCCGCGTCGTGCGGCGGAGGACCGCCGCCTCCAGCCGCTTGGTATGCTCGACAGTTTTGGAGAGGCGCCCGTCCCCGGGCGCGGAGCGCGTCGTGCGGCGGAGGGACCGCCGTCTCTCCAGCCGCTTGGTTGCATGGCACCCTGGAAGGCGTCTTGCGGGCACGTTCCGGGAAGTCTCGGGAATACCGTGCGGAGCTACTGTTCGAGGAGGTTTTTGGCCGAGGCGGCGGCGGTTTCCTCGATGACTTTCCAGTAGAGAATCCGCGCGCGGGCGAGATTGCCGGCGGCGCGGACCAGATCGGTCTGGGCCTCGTTCAGCCGGGTCAGCGAGGCGCGCCCGGCAAGGTACTCGTTGCGCACCAGCTTGCGGGCCTCCTCGGTCATGGCCTCGATCCGGGTTTGCAGCTCGACCTGGGTCTTGGCGACCTGCGCGGCCTCGACCAGTTGGCGGAGTTCGGCCATGATGGCCTGGCGGGCCAGGGCCTGGTCGTGCTTGGCGGCGAGGATTTCGGCCTGGTAGCGGGCAACCTGAGCCTGGGTGCTGCCGCCGGTGTAGAGGTCCCAGGTGAGCTGGGCACCCACATAGGCCGTGGCGTCGCGCCCGTCGTTGAAGCGGGGATTTCCCTCGCGGGACCAGCCGTAGCCGCCCTGGACGCCCACGGTGGGCAGATAGCTGCCGCGAGCCGCGGACTGGGTGGCCTTGAGCTGGTCGACCCGCTCCTCGATCTGCCGGTAGTCGGGGCGGTGGAGCAGGGCGTAGTCGAGTTCCGCGTCGAGCGCGGGCAGGCGGAGTTCGCCCTGGACTTCGGGCAGGGCGGCGGGGTCGATGCGTTCGGGCGGGGTTTCGCGGGGCAGGCCCATGAGCTGGGCCAGGACGATGCGGGCGATCTGGTACTCGTAGGCGGCCTGCACCTGCTGGCTTTCGGCGGCGGTGGTGCGGATTTCGAAGTTGAGGACGTCGCTGCGGGCGGCGGCCCCCGCCTGGAAGCGCTTCTGGGTTTCCGCGCTGAGTTCGCGGTTGAATTCCGCGTCGCGCTGGGCCACCTGCATGGCCTCGCGGCCGAGCAGGCAGTCGTAGTAGGCGGCGGCGACCGCCCGGAGGAGCAGGCGGCTGGCCTCGCGCTCGGCCTCGCGGCTGGCCTCGGCCCCCGCCTCGGCGGCCAAAACCCGGAATTTGCGGGCGAAGCCGTCGAACACCAGATAGCTCAGGGTGGCGTCCAGCCCGTAGCTTTCCGTCCGCTCGCTCCCGGTGTTGGTGGGACGGCTGTGGTAGTGAACGGCGGAGGCGGAGACGGAAGCCGTGGGATAGTAGGCGGCGGCCGCTTCGCGGATGACGGCCAGAGCCGCCTCGATCCGGGCCTCGCTGGCGGCGATGCTGGGATTGCCCTGGCGGGCGATGCGCTTCGCCGCCGCCAAGGTCAGCGGCGAGGGCAGCGCGACCTCTTCCGCCGCCGCAACCGGCAGAGCCAGCAGGACGGAAAGGGAAAAACCAAACAGAGCACGCAGAGAGTTGGACATGGGATTCTCCTCCGGGACTAGTGGGCTTGCCGCCGGGGCTGGGTGTCTTCGGGATTCTTGCCGAGGCGGAGCATGACCTGCTGCAAATCCGCCCAAACGTCGCGCTTGGCGGTGGGCACGCGCAGGAGATAGGACGGGTGGAAGGTGGGCATCACGGGAATGCCCTCGTATTCGCGCCATTGGCCGCGCTCGCGGGTGATGCTGCGCCCGCCGATCAGTTCGCGCAAGGGCACCGCTCCGAGCAGGACGATCACCTCGGGCCGGATCAGCTCGATCTGCCGCCGCAGATAGGGCAGGCAGGCGGCGGCCTCGCCCGGCTCGGGATTCCGGTTCTCGGGCGGGCGGCATTTGACGATGTTGGCGATGTAGACTTCCTCCCGACTGAACTGCATGGCCTGGATCATCTTGGTGAGCAACTGGCCGGCCTTGCCGACGAAGGGAATGCCCTGCTGGTCCTCGTCGTAGCCCGGCCCCTCGCCGATGAACATCAGCCGGGCCCGGGTGTCGCCGGCGCCGAAGACGGTGCGGGTGCGCCCCGCGCAAAGCGGGCAGCCCTGGCAGTCGGCCACCGCGGCCGCCAGTTCCTCCCAGCCCATCGCCGCCACCGCGTTCGCCGCCACCGGCGACAAAACCGGGGCCGGACGGGGCGCGGCTTGCCGAACCGGCGGCGCGGGCCTCGGGGCCGGAGCCAGGGGAGGGGCCAGGGAACGGGCCGGCTGCCGCCGGAAAAACGCCTCCGCCACTCCGGGCGACAGGCTCACGG
>LVAZ01000088.1 GCA_001603055.1 Victivallales bacterium Lenti_02 | reverse complement strand
ATATTCTGTTTGGCGGAGGGGGCGGGGTGGAGGGTGTAGGCGCAGCCGTCGGCGAGGTTGGTGCCGTCGGCGAGGATGCGCACCTCGGCGAGCATGAGCCAGCCGTTGGCCTGGAAGACGAGGTTGAGGTGGCGGCAGGCGATGGGCTTGGGCGGAGCGAAGACGAGATGGCCGCTGGCGGCATCCGGCGTCCGCTGGCGGTCGATGACCACCTCGCCGGCCGGAAGCCAGCGGAAGGTCCCCGGCAGGGGGCCGGAACCGGAAAGCCGGGCGGGGGGCGGTTCCCCGGCGCTGGTCATGAGGACCGCGCGGGATGGCCAGTTGATGGCGGCATAGCCGCCGCCTTCGAGGCAGACCTCGACCCGGTCCACGGTCTTGACTTCACCCAGGTCGAAGCCCACCACGACCTGCCCCCCGTGCCAGCCCACGACCTGGCCGGAGAAGGCGCCGGCCAGGGCCACCTCCCCGTCGGTCAGTTTGCCGCCGTGGTCCCCGTAGGCGGCTTCGGCGGGTTCGCCCGCCCGGTAGGGTCGGCCAAGAGCCAGATTCCGCACCCGGTCGTCACGGTCGGAGACTTCCTCCTCGATGGCGAGTTCCCGCGCCTGCGGCGGCGGCGCGCCGGGCACGGGTTCCGCCGTGACCCGGATGGCCTCCGCCTTGCCTTGGAGGGGGACGGTGACCACCTGCCAGACACCATCCTGCGCGACCGGGCCGGGGTGGATGGTCCAGCCGCCCGCCGTCCATTCGCCGTTCCGGCGCAGGTCCACGCGGACCAGCCCGCGGAAAGGGGCATCGTCCAGAAACAGATCGAGATTGGCCAGGGGCCGTTCCGGCGGCAGGTCGGCGGTGCCCTGGCGGAGAGGGAGCGCGTCCCCGAGTTCCCCGTCGCCCAAGGTGGGGAAGCCGCGCCCGTCGGCCGTCCAGTCCAGCCGGGTGCCGGGCACGTCCACCGCTTCGCCCCGGACGTAGGCCGCGAGGGCGGCCGCCAACTGCCGCTGCCAGGGCCGGGAGGACTGGCCCAGCATACCCAGGTTGTCCCCTCCCAAGTAATAGGCGGTCGCCCCGGTCTGATAGCCGTGCCGATGGGCCGCGCCGTCGGCCAGATAGTCGAGGAAATAACGGGCGGCGGCGGGGTCGTTGCAGAACATGGGCAGTTCGATTTCCACGCCCATCCCGGCCTGCCGGGCAAGATCGGCGGTGACGGCCAGCCGGTTGCGCCGGATCGTGCCCTGATGTTTCGAGAAGAAGGCGTAGTTGGGCTGCAGGATGGCCACGTCGATGCCGCAGGCCTGCCAGCGGTCCCAGCCGACGGCGCGGTACCAGGGAATCCAGAGGAGCTTGCCGCCCGCCTCGTGGACCGCTGCCGCCGCCGCCCGCACCGGGGCTTCGTCCGTCGCCGGAATCGATTCGTGCATCCAGTAGAAGCCCCAGAGTTCGAGATGGACGTAGCGGGCCGCCGCGAAGCGGGACCGGGCTTCGCCGACATACCAGCGCATCACCTTGGCGAGCCCCGCGTCCGTGCCCAGGTCCTCGCCGATTCCGTCGCCGTCCACATCGCCGAAATCCTGCATGTTCCGGCCGGAGCGGGGGATGGAGAGGATGATCTGCCGTTTGGCGGGGGGCTGGCCGAGATGGCGCGCGGCCTCGGCCAGCGCCGCGTCCAGCGCCGCCAGGTCCCGTTCCGGCAGAAACCAGCGGCCCAGATGCTCCTCCCATTCCGGCTTCCGCATCTTCCCGTCGGTCGTGCTCGCTCCGGACGGGGTCCGTTGCATCAGAAAGAGGAACGAGTCGAACAACCAATGCTTCCAGGCCCCGTCCTCCCGCCAGGCCACGTAGGGCAGCAGGTCCGCGGCGCTGCGGGAGGGAAGGTCGTAGATGAGGGCGCAGTGGTGGAAGCCGGCCTCCTGCGGCGTCGGATAGTCGGCAAGGCAGCAGACTGTCGCCATGAACAGAAGACCAGGAAGGAAACACGGTCCAAACCAAGATCGTATCGGCTGCATGCGATTCTCCTGCGATGGGCTATCCTTCCGCCATGATTGCCGGACGGAGAACTATCGCTTTCGCAGCGGCCTTGTCCAACTCTCGGCAGGCGGCGCGCCCGCGCGGGGCGCGCCGTCGGAGGTCTGGTCAGAAGCGGTAGGAGAGGGAGGCGTAGAAGAAGCGACCCGGCTCGTTGACGATGGCCGGGTTGGCCGCCGCCCCGGAGAGCACGTCCCACTCGTAGGAATTGGCCACGGCATAGGTCCGGTCGAGCAGGTTGTTCACGCCCGCGTTCAGGGTCATCTGCTCGGTGAGCCGGTAGCCCAGGCGCAGGTTGACCACGTCCCAGGAGGAGAGGTTCTGCTCGCCCGCGTCGAGGTCCACGTAGCGGGCGCGGCCCGCGTGGACCCATTCGAGCAGAACGTCGAGGCGTTCCTGCTCGTAGGCGAGCCCGATGCGGGTTTTCCAGGGGGGGATTTCGGCCAGGTCGCGGTCGTTGTTGTTCTGGGGCTGGTCGATCTTTTCGCCGCGCTGGCAGACGACGCCGCCCTTGAGCGCGAAACCGCCGCCCAACTTGACTTCGCCCTGGATGTCGCCGCCGTAGATGCGGGCGTCGATATTGGTCCAGGTGGCGTGGTTGAGAAGGTTGCGTTCCTGGTAGATGAAATCGTCGAGATGGCTGTAGAACGCCTTGGCGCGGATCGTCAGGCGGTCGTCGGCATAGCCCACGCCGAGGTCCACCTCGGTATTGCGGGCGGGCTTGAGTTCGGGATTGCCGTACTGGTTGCCGCCGCCCTGGAGGAAGCGCTCGACGCCGTTGGGCATGCGCACGCTGCGGCCCAGGCCGCCGAAGACCTCGACCCGCTCGGTCAGCCGGTAGCTGGCCGAGAGGAAGCCGCTGGGCTCGTTCTCGCTCCGGCTGGGCCGGTTGCCCGCCTCGGGGCCCCAGAGCAGGGTGCGTTCGGCTTCGGCCTGCTGCCAGTCCCAGCGCGCGCCCGCGCCCAGGGTACAGTCGCCGATTTCCTTCTCCGCCTGCACGTAGATGCCCAGATTGAGGGTTCTGACATCGGGGATCAGCAGGGGATTCAGGAGAGCGCCCGTGAAGGCGTGGTGGACGTCGGCGCGCCAGCGCTGATGGGAGGCGTCCACGCCGTAGGTGAAGGTGGCGAAGGGGGTCGTCTGCACGTTTTCCAGCCGCCCGCCCAGATTCTCCAGGACGGCGCTTGGCTTGGGCGGGTTGCCGCGGTACTCCTGGGACGGATAGTGCCCGACCTTGTTGTGGTATACCGAAAGCGCGAGCTTCTCGGACCACTCGCCCAGGTCGGTCCGCGTGTAGCCGGCCCGGCTCAGCCAGGTGCGCTCGTGCGGAATGTCGAAGGGGCCGCGCGGATAGAGAATGTCCTCCCCGCTGCCGTAGGAATGCTCGAAGAGGAATTCGTCCTCGGGGGTCGGAGTCAGGCGCAGCTTGCCCCAGACGTCCTGCTTCCGGTAGGCTTTCCAGTCCTCGTAGGCGGACAGGTAGGGCTGGTTGGTGAAGCTGCCGAGCCGCCTGCCGTCGCCGTCCTTGTACTGGTCCGACTCGCTGTAGCTGTAGCCGAACAGGGCCTGAATCCAGTCGTTGCCTCCGGTGAAATAGCCGCCGCCGCCGAGGTAGCCGTAGCTGCCCGCCTTGGCCGTCAGTTCGCCATGCAGACCGGGCGCGGGCTTGCGGGTGACCACATCGACGCTGCCGCCGAAGGCACCCGCCTTGGTCACGTCGAAGGGGCCTTGGCGGACGACGATCCGCTCGACTTCCAGCAGGTTGATATGGCTGAGGGACGGGTCCTTGCGGCCCCCGCAGGCACCCTCGACCAGGCTGCCGTCCAGCGAGATGCGCAGATTGTTCTTGCCGAATCCCCGCAGGGATATCTCGTTGCCGTATCCCGCCTTGCGGATCATGTCCGCTTCGAGCATCTCGTCGGCGAGGATTTCGGCCAGGTCCACCACCTTGTGGGCGCGCAGGGTCTCGCCCGCGATGGGCTGCGCGCCGTCGCGGCGCGGGGCGCGGGAGCCCGACACCACCACCGTGTCGAGAACCAGCCCCTCGGCGGGACGGTCCGTCTTCTCATCCTGGGCCGTCGCGAGGGCAGCCACGAAAAACATGCCGACGCCAAGGCCGGCCATACGGAATCTTGGGCGATTCATTGCCTGTGCTTTCCTGAACGGGGCGACACTGCCCCCATTTTCACTCGGCCGGCCGCAACCTGCGACCGGCGGGAACTCGCGTTGCGGGTTCAGGAGAGAACAGGTGGTCCGCGCGCCCATCTCCGGGAGGGGAAATGGACTCTGCGGAAACAGACCGCGATGGCTCGCAACCCCGCGTGGGGCAAGGGAGGCAGCCAGGTCGGCGAGGAAACGGCAATCCCGGCCTTGCCGCCCAGGGCGCTGAGCAGGCAGACGGGGCAGGGGGCTTCCAGAACGCTTGTTTCCGCCGCATCGGGCGACCGTTCCGCGCAGCAGGCGGCGGCGGTTCCCTCCTCGTGCCCGTGCCCATGGAACAGGTGGTGGATCGCGTGCATCCCCACCGCCAACCAGAGCACGGCAAAGAGTTGTACCACCGTCGTGGCCAGCCGACGCGAATTCCGGATTTTGCGGAGAAGGGACAAGAACGGCAGGGCTCCAGCTTTCAACCAGAGACTGAAGCTATCCCCGCTGCCCGATCCTGCAAGGAGCGACCGCAGGAAAATGACCAGCAAAGAAAAACGGCGGCATGGGAATGCCGCCGTCGAATCAGTGGGTTGGGAGCGGGACTATTCCGCCGCCGGGGCCGGAGTCTCGGCCTGCGCCGCCGGGGCCGTGGTTTCCGCCGCCGGGGCCGGAGTCTCGGCCTGCGCCGCCGGGGCCGTGGTTTCCGCCGCCGCCTCGGCCGCGACCTCGACCTCAGCCGTCTGGCTGACGACGTTGACCTCGCCTTCGGGGAGGGCGGGAGCGACCGCCTCGGACTGGAGCCCCTCGGTCAGGCTGCGGTCGGTACCGGCATGGGTCTGGAGAACCTGGACCAGGAGGGCCGCGCCGAGGAAGATGCTGGCGAGGATGACGGTGCCCTTGGTGAGCACGTTGCCGGCCGTGGCGCCGAACACCGTCTCCGTGGTGCCGCCGCCGACCGCGCCCAGACCGCCGCCCGCCTTGCTCTGCTGGATCAGGACAATGCCGATCAGCAGAAGAGCCGCGAGCAGTTGCAGGACCGTGAGAAGAACAATTGCAAAGCCCATGTAAGCCTAGCCTCCAGTCGGGTTCCATCGTCCTGCCTCCCGCGCCCCCTCATACCCGGAAAGCGGCCAGGCGGGGACGATGCGGCAGGCGAAAACTAAAATATAGAGCCACACGCATGGGACGCAACCCCGACCGCGCGAATCTGTTCGCCCATCCCGCCGCCGCCGCGTTCGGCAGACGGCAGGCGGGAAAAGCCGCCGCCGGGCTTGCCGCGAGCCGTCGGCATGCTATACTTCTTCATAAGTTCCCCTTTTTTGCCTCGGTCTATAAACATGAACGACGAATTCGCCGCCGCCGACAAACCTCCGCCTAGTCGCGGCCCCCAGCGGGCCGACTCCCTATCGCCGGACGGCGAGGACGCGCGAAGACGAAGCTTCATCCTGGGTGACGGGGTGCCTCCCGCGGAGAGGCGCCGGGGATGAACGCATTCCAGGAGATTTTACCCAGCCTGCTGTGGCTGGCGGTTCTGCTGTTGCTTTCCGCCTTCTTCTCCGGTTCGGAGACGGCTCTGTTCTCGCTGACCCGGGTCCAGGTGCGGCGTCTGCGCGAGGGCGGCGGCACGGAACGGGCGGCGGCGGCCCTGCTGCGCGCCCCCCACCGCCTGCTCAGCTCCCTGCTGGTGGGCAACATGGTGGTGAACATCATGTTCGCCAGCGTGGTCGCGAGCCTGACCAACCAACTGCTGCCGGCGGCGGAAAGCTGGGCGGTCGCGGGCGCGATCTTCACCAGCACCCTGCTGCTGATGGTGTTCGGGGAACTGACCCCGAAGACTCTGGCGGTCCACAACCCTCTGCCCTTCGCCCTGTTCGTCTCCCGACCGCTGCTCTTCTTCAGCAGCCTGATCACGCCGATCCGCTGGGTCCTGCGGGTGGTGACGACCGGGTTGCTGCATCTGGTCGGCCAGGCCAACGTGCCCGGCTGGGGCGCCCTGACCCACGCGGAGCTGGCGGCGACCCTGGCGGCCGGCGAGGCGGTCGGCGCCACCGACGCCCACGAGCGCGAACTGGTCGAGCACATTCTCAAGCTGGGCACCGTCCAGGCCCGCGAGATCATGGTCCACCGCATGGATGTGGTCGGTCTGTCCGACAGCCTCACCGTGGGCGAGGCCTTCGCCCAGGCCTGCGCGCAGCGGCGCACGCGCCTGCCCGTCTACCATGAGGACCTCGACGACATCTGGGGCATCGTCTCCACCGTCGACTACCCCCGCTGGCGGGATTCGGACCTGCGCGACCTGTCCCTGGCCGAACTGCGCGAGCGGGTGCAGGCGGGCGAACGCGGCCTGCCGGTCTATCCGGCCCACATGGCCCCCGAGACCGTCTCGGTCGAGC
>LVAZ01000586.1 GCA_001603055.1 Victivallales bacterium Lenti_02 | reverse complement strand
CCCGCCAGTCCCCGCCCTGGTCGGCCAGATCGCCGGGCGGGACGAAGTCGGCGAACCGCTCCTTCGAGCCGTGGGGCCCCTCGTAGCGGTTGTGGTCGTTCTGGTGGTGCGGCTCGATGTAGGAGAGGAAGAGGAAGAAGGGGCGTTCGCCGGTGCGGGTTTCCAGGTATTCGAGCGCCCAGTCGGTCTGCGAGTCCGCCCGGTAGCCGGTGAATTCGCGGAAGCTGCCGTCGGCGGCGAACATGCCCCCGTCGTAGCTGTGGGAGGTGAATTCGAGGACGTCGGAGGCGATCCAGAAGTCGTCGTAGCCGCCCCGCCGTTCCGGGGGCACGGGCTTGTCCCGGTAGTCCACGTCCGCTTCGCCCATGTCGTGGGTCGAGGCCAGATGCCATTTGCCGATGTAGCCTGCCTCGTAGCCTTCCTGGCGGAGCAGGCGGGGGAGGGTGACCGCGTCCAGCGGCAGGGCGATGCCGTTGCGGAAGCAGCCGGTCTCGGTGGCGTACTTGCCGGTTTGCAGGACGGCGCGGGCCGGGCCGCAGACCGGCTGGCAGGTGAAGGCGTTCGCGAAGCGCACCCCTTCCGCCGCCATCCGGTCCAGATTCGGCGTCACCGGCAGCGGTTGCCCGTAGCAGCCGCAGGTGTCCCAGCGCTGCTGGTCGGAGAAGAAGAAGACGATGTTCGGCGGGCGGTTCATGCTGTTCTACTCAACCTTTCCCTTTACACTCTCATATGGTCCGAGAAAGCGGGTGCCATTGAGATGAATCAGGTGCGAGGGGGAATCGGCCATCCAAATTTCGGTTTCCCAGGCAATTTGGGTCACGTAGTTTGCCATTGTGTGCCGATCAGGAAATGCTGTGATGAAGACCAATCCAGCCTTGGATGCTGCGAAAAGATGAACCAGTTCAGTGTGGCGCTTGCTATCCACAGGTCCATGACTCGTTACTGCTTCGACCAGAAACAGCCAATTATGGGGTCGATCATAAAGAATCACATCCGGCATTTTTCCATGCGGGTCCAAGTCCAGCCCTAGGCTTTCGGTCAGCGTCTTATCGAAATAACCCCATTTTTCGCCTGTGTCGCCAGCATATACCAATGTGCTTCCTGGGGCATAGCGTGCGGCAAAGACCTCGACGACAGAGCGGATTAGCTCGCTGTGCGGGCCGGGGCTGAGACGAATCGACTCCCCGTGATGAAGGGAGACAGCTACCTCTTGCTGGGTCCTCACTCTTGCATAGCGTGCGGCAAGCGTTTCTCGGATGGCGAGGTACTCTGCCAGATTGGTCTGCCACTCACCGCCGGTTCCATAGGTCCGTAACAGCGCCAAGGCTGTTGGCTCAATCTGGTACACAGCTTTGGGGCTGTTCACTGGTCGGTCGGGCTGGTCTGGATTGTAGCATACGAGACCCGCTTGGACGAACTGATGCATGGTCTGTCGCCGCACGGTTTCCCGAGTGTTCGGAGCATAGGTCTTTCGATAGTTCCGGCGTATCCAGTCTATTATCGAGGTGATCCCGATGCGTGGGTTACTTGCTTCCGGCCAGGTTTTACCAGGAACGAGATCAAGAAGAGCAAGGAGGCAGAGAGCGGATCGTTCGTTTTGTTGGGCGTGGGGCATGTCCAAGGCCGCGAGAATGGCAAGGGCATCTTCCAGATGTTTTGCGCGCTTTCCGCTCATCCCACTCTCCTCCTGAGTTCTGCGTCAATCATCTCTTGGCTCAGGTCCCGTTGCCGCATGGACCATTCGCCGAGCGCCTGCAATGTCTCTCTGTCAGGATAGGTGAGATTGCGCAAATCGGTTGCGTTCACTTGGGTGTGCCCGTTGAAGCGACGAAAGCACGTATCCACCGCTGTTGTGTTAAGGTAACTAGCCAGGCCATAGGCCAGAGATTCTGGCAATCCCTTTTTATGGCAATGGAATACGTTGAGGTGGTTCTCGAAACCAATCATGCTTGCCCCTTGCAGACCTGCCGGGTCCACGACGCTGGCCACGATGCGCCGTTTTTCCTCCTTGGCCGACAGCCGCCGGACAACCGTATAGTAGCCGGTCGGGTATAACCATTTCTCGGTGTGCGCATTGTGTTCGATTGCGTTCGCTTTCCGAAAGCCGAGTATCGGCCATGTGAAGGTATTCTCGGCGAAATGCCCAGGATAGAGCAGGGGCACTGATTGGTCGGCGGGCA
>LVAZ01000585.1 GCA_001603055.1 Victivallales bacterium Lenti_02 | reverse complement strand
GCGGGACGGATTCTCCCACTACGATCTCTACCTCGCCTTTCTGGCCAAGGCGATCCGCTGGACGGCTTCGGCGAGCCCGCCCCTGCTGCTGGCCGGGATCGAGGTCCCGGCCAAGGTCGCCTGGGGGGAACCGGCCCGGCTCCGCCTTCGATTCGAGGGGGAACTGCCGGACCGGCTGCGGGCCGAACTGACCATCCGGCGGCTGCGGCCCTCCCCGTGGGACCCGGCGGCGACCTTCCATCCTATTCTGGAAACAGGCGAGGGGGGACGGGTGGAATTCGACCTGCCCACCCACCTGCCGATGGGCGAATACGAGGCGATGGTGGTGCTGCGGGACGCGGCCCATGTTCTCGACTGGGGCTCGGGGCGTTTCCACCTCGAACCGCCGGTCGTCATCGAGGAACTCTCCATCCCCGACCGCGCCTTGTCGAAGACGGCGGCGTCCCTGCCGGTCTCCCTGCGGCTGGGGGGCCAGGTGGAGCGGGCCGCGACGGTGCGCCTCGACATCCACGACCGCCACGGACGGCTGGCGGGGCGCCGGGAGACTCCCTACCCGGCGGCGGGGCTGCGCACCGACGCCTCCTGCGCCTTCACCCGTTCGGTCTATAACCGGCTGACCGTCAGCGTGCTGGACGGGGCGGGCCTGCCCCTGCTTTGCCAGGCGGTGGAATTCACCATTCCGCGCCCGCCCGAGTCCGGAACCTTCTCCTTTGTCATGGCCGGGGACGGGGACGACGACTACATCGGCTCGCTGCTCCGGCGGGAGGCGGCCGCCGCCGGCGTGGATGCCGCTCTGGTGCCGCTTGGTCCCGCCCAGCCCCGGCCCCTGAGCGAGACGGAGCAGACGGAGGTCAAGGAGCGGCTGATGGCTCTGGCGCGGGCGGGCATCGCGCCCGTGGCTGCGGTGTTCGGCGAAGCCGGCGAGGGGAACCGCCCCAATCTGGCCGATCCCGCGCTCCAGGAAGCGGTCGCGGCGGCGCTCGACGAGCGGCTCGCCCTGGTCCGGCCCTTCGCGCCGCTCGGCGTGGTGCTGGTGCCGGAAGGGGAGGCGCCCGCCCAGCTCCCCGAATTCCCGGTTTCGGCGGATTGGGTGGCGCGGCAGCAGGACCGGGACCGGACCCATGCCGAGGCCCAGGAATCCTTCCAGCAGGCCGTGCGGCGTTTGCTGCCGGACACCTGGGCGGGGCTGGCCGGGGTGGCCGGGGACCAGCCCGCGCAAAGCTGGGACTGGATGGCGCTGGGCCGCGCGAACCGTCTGGTCTGCCTCCGGCCGGAGGCGCGGGGCGCGCTGTGCCTGCTCCGTTCCTTCCAGCCGCCGGATGCGATCCGGGGCGTCTGGTTCGGCGGCTATGGCGACCGGCGCGCCGATTTGGCGCGGCAGCGCTGGATGCCCTGGAAATTGTTCTTCGAGGGCGGCAACAGCGCCTGGTTCCATGCCGCCTACAGTCCCGTCGGCGGCCACGGCGAAATCGGTTTCCGCCCGGACCTTGCCCCCTATGGCTGCTGGCAAATGGCAAGCGGCGAGATCAACCGCTTGCAGGCGGGAATTGGCCGTCTGCTCCTCGCCGCCGACGCGGACGACGGGGCCGTCGCCCTCGTCTATTCGCGCCCGTCGGCCCTGGTTTCCGGTCTTGATTCCAGCTATGACGGGCATCTGGCCGCCTTCTCGGGAATGGCCCGCCTGCTGGCCGACGCGGGGATTCCGTTCCGGGTGATTCCCGCCGCCGACCTGGCGGACGGGGGGGCCCTCTGGCCCCGCCACCGGGCGGTTCTGCTGCCCGCCTGCGTCGCCTTGTCGGACGGGGCCGTCCAGGGCCTGCAAGACTTCGCCGCCAACGGCGGTCTGGTGCTGGCCGACTGGGGGACCGGGCGCTACGACGAGGCGGGGAAACGGCGCGAGGCGGGTCCGCTCGACGGATTGTTCGGCATTCAGCCGGGCGCGGCGCGGGGCCTCTTCCCGCCGCCGGACGGGATTCCGGGCCTGCTGGCGCGCACGCGGGTCGATGGCAATGTGCGGCTGCGCCGGGCCTGGCCCGGCCGTCTGGTCGACGACGTGCCGGTTTTGATCCACGCGGAATGCGGGAAGGGGTTGGCCGTGTATCTGAACTTCAGCCTGGCGGACTACCCGCAGCAGGTTGGCGGCGGCTTGCCGGATTGGCTTCGCCGCACCCTCGCCCGCGAGGGCATTCCCGAGCCGGTGCCGGTGCGGGGCACGCTGGTCGAGACACGCCGCTGGCGGCGGGGGGAGGCCAGCATGATCGGCCTGCTCAAGCATCCGCGCACGCCGCCGCCGGGGGAGAGGGTCGAACTGGCCCTGCCCGCCGACCGGCATGCCTACGACGTGCTGGCGGGGCGGTATCTCGGCAAGGGCGGCAGCACCTCCTTCCAGCTCGCGCCCGGCGAGGCGAAGCTGGTTTCGCTCGAACCGGAACGGATCAGCAAGATTGATTTCGACCGCCTGAAGGGCGTGGAATTCACCTCGCCCGCCTACCGGATCACGGTCCGGTCCGGGCTCAAGGCGGCCGCCGGGCGCTTCGTCCATGTCCGCCTCTTCGATCCCGCCGGGGCGCTCTATCCGGCGGGCACCATGACCCTGGCCGCTCCCGGCGGCACCTGCGAGTACGATGTGCCCTTCGGCCTGGCCCCGCCCGCCCCCGGCCGCTGGCGGCTCGAAGCCACCGATGTCGCCACCGGCCTCCGCGGCGAAATGACTTTCACCATATCCCCCCGAGACTAGCGCCACCGGCGCGAGGACAGGAGACGGAGTTTCGTGATTCCCTGCAAATCCATTGTCGTTCCCGGCTCGCCGCCGGTGGACATCGCCCCCTATCAGCCGCTGATCGACCATCCCCGCTTCCAGGTTCTGCGCGAGCGCAAGCAACTGGGGGTGAACTATCTGATCTTCCCCGGCGCAGTCCACACCCGCTTCGAGCACGCCGTCGGCACCCTGTCGCTCACCGAGCGGCTCTGCCGCGTCCACGGGCTGCCGGAGGAACGGCGGCGGCGGCTCGGGGTCTTCGCCCTGCTGCACGACATCGGGCACGGCCCCTTCTCCCATCAGACCGAGCCCATGCTCGGCGGCGACCACCACGCCCGGGGCCTCGCCTGGCTCGGCGAAATGGAATCCGAACTGGCCGCCTGCGGCGTGGCCCCGGCGGCGCTGGCCGCCATGTTCCTCGGCGAGCACCCCGACGCCACCCTCGTCTGCGACCGCAATCTGGGCACCGACAAGCTCGACTACCTGATGCGCGACGCCCTGCACATCGGCTTCCCCGGCATCCCCGACATCGAGCGCATCCAGTTCTACACCGTTCTCGACCAGGGGCCGCTGGCCATCGAGGAAAAATACATGGAGGAGATCAAGCGCCTCCAGAAGTTCTATTCCTACCTCCACCAGCACGGCTACCTGAACAAGACCGCGCTGACCGCCCAGCGCATGCTGCAACGGGCCATGCAGGAGGCGCTCGACACCGGCGGGCTGGCCGCCGATGCCGTCTGGGCCATGGGCGACCGCCAGTTGCTCGACGCGCTCGAACGTTCGCCCTCCGCCCTGGCCAGAGACCTGGTCGAGCGTCTGCTGTCCCGGCGGCTCCACGCCTCGGCCCTGGTGCTGAAACCCGGCGGCTACGGCTATGTGGAACGCTGCTCCGACAAGCCGGTCGCGGTCGTGGAATGGCCCCTGCCCAATCTGCGCCGCTTCGCCTCCCTGGTGGCGGACAACGGGCGGCTGCGCTCCCTCGAGGACGAATTCGCCGCCGCCCTCGATCTGCCGCCCGGCGGCGCGCTGTTCGCCGCCATGCCCTATTTCCGCAAGCTCCTGCCCCAGGACGTGCGGATTTCCTCGGCCAACCCGGGCGGCGGCTTCGGCCTCTTCGAGAAGGACCGGGACCACCTCCGTTCCCTGGAAGGCGACTATCTGCGCACCTTCGCCGTGCGTCTGGTGGTCCCCCGCGAGCACCGCGAGCGCATCAGCGCCCGCAGCGAATGGCTCGGCGAACGCCTGGAGGCGTGTCTGTAGTCAGTGGTCGGTGGTCCGTGCCCGTGGTTCGTGGCGAACACCGCGCCCGTCCATCGAGGATGGCATGCGTAGCTTGTAGGGGCGGGCTTGCCCTCGCCCGGCCCCTCACCTATTCCCCGCTGGCGGGGAAGGCGATGGCGCGGACGGCGGCGGGAATGCGGGCGGCGATGGCCTGTTCCCGTGCGGGCAGGATGGCCGCCAGTTCGTCCGCCGCTTTGGCCAGGGCGGCGCGCCGCTCGGCCTCGGCGCGGGTGACC
>LVAZ01000584.1 GCA_001603055.1 Victivallales bacterium Lenti_02 | reverse complement strand
GCGGAGCATGTGGCGGAGCAGGTAGGCGCAGGTGGTCTTGCCGTTGGTGCCGGTGATGCCGAGCACGCGCAGGTGCGCGGCCGGTTTGCCGGCGGCCAGCTCGGCGATCCGCCCGGCCGCCGCGTAGGCGTCGGCCACCAGCACCGAGGCGATGCCGGGGGGCAGGGCCACGGGACGTTCGGCGACGATGCCCGCCGCGCCCCTGGCCAGAGCGTCGGGGATGTAGTTGGTGCCGTCCTCGCGGGCGCCGGGAATGGCGCAGAACAGCCAGCCCGGACGCACGGCGCGCGAGTCGGCGGCGGCCCCGGCAATGGCCAGATTCCCGTCGCCGCTCCATTCCAGGCAGAGCGGCCCCAGGGCTTCAAGGTAGTTGCGCAAGCTGGTCAAGGGAGACTCCTTCGGCAACCGGCTCTTCGGGCGCGGCGACTTGCAGATAGCGCAGGGCGCGGGTCGCGATGCGGCTGAAGGTCGGCGCCGCCACGGTGCCGCCGTAGTGGCCATGTTTCTTGTTGGGTTCGTTGACCATGACCACCAGAGTGATCTCGGGCTTGTGGGCGGGGACGTAGCCGGCGAAGCTGGCGATGTATTTCTCGCGGCTGTAGTGCCCGCCCTTCGAGCTGTCGTCGGCGACCCAGCAGTAGGCGGTGCCGGTTTTGCCCGCGACCTGGAAACCGGGAACCGCCGCGCGGGTGGCGGTGCCGCCGGGGCCGGTGACGCTGACCAGGGCGCGGGTCATGAATTCCGCCGTCTCGGGGCGCACGGCCACGTTGGCCACCCGGGGCGGCACGGTGAGCACCTGCTTGGTGACGGGGTGGACCATGCGGTCGATGAGGCGGGGTTCCATCCGCACGCCCCCGTTGGCCAGGGCCGCATAGGCGGAGGCCAACTGGATGGGGGTGACGGTGACGCCGTAGCCGATGGCGACGCGGGTGGGGGTGATGGGATACCAGTCCTTGGTGTTGCGCAGCATGCCGCTGGTCTCGGACCAGCCCAGGCTGCGGTCCGGCGGCGGCCGCCAGCCCACCAGATCGCGCACCCCGATTCCGGTTTTCTCGCGGATGCCGAAGCGGCGCAGGCTGTTGAAGAGCCTGGAATAACCCATCATGACGCTGATTTTCGCGGTGCCGATGTTGCTCGATTCGCGCAGGATTTCCCAGACTTCGAGAATGCCGTTGCGGTGGGTGTCGGAGAGCACCCCGCCGCCGTAGACCCAGCGGCCGGACTCCTCGCAGTCGATCCGGTCGTGAATTCCGACCACGCCGTAGTCGAGCGCGCCGGCGATGCTGATGGCCTTCATGACCGAACCGGGCTCGAACATGTGCTGGATGGCGTCGATGCCCCAGCTTTGGTTGGCGACCATCGTGCCGCGGTCGTTGGGGTCGAAGGAGGGGTAGCGGGCAATGGCCAGCACGGCCCCGGTCTGCGGGCGGATCATGACCGCGTAGGCGCTTTTGGCATCGAAGGTCTGGACGGCCAGTTCGAGTTCCTCCTCGACGATCCGCTGGATGGGCTCCTCGATGGTGAGATACACGTCCATGCCGTCGCGGGCCTCGCGCTCGACTTCGTAGCGGCCCTGGTGCAGGCGCTGGCCGCGGCGGTCGCGCTCGTAGACGGTGCTGCCGACGACGGGCGAGAGCAGGTCGTCGAGCAGGTATTCGAGGCCGTAGGCCCCCTGGCCTTCCCAGTCCACGTAGCCGAGCATGTCCGCGAGCAGTTGCCCCTTGGCATAGAAGCGGCGGAAGGAGTCCACCCAGCGCACGCCGGGGAACTTCCGTTGCTTGAGTTCCTCGACGGTGTCCAGGTCCACCCCGCGGGCGATCACCACCTCGATCAGGGGGCTGTCGCAGCGGTCGCGCAGTTCCTTCTCGTTCACGCCGAGGAGCCTGGCCAGCTCGTGGATGATCTCCTCCTTCCGGTCCTTGAAGCGCCGGGGTTCGGCCAGCACGTCGCGGCAGATGATGTTGCCCGCCAGGAGCGCCTGGCCGGAGGAGTCGAAGATGCGGCCCCGTTGCCCGCTGGGCCGCTTGCGCACGGTGTAGCGTTTCTTCGCCTCGGCGAGAAGGCTGGCATGCTGCTCGACTTGCAGCTTGAAGAGATGGTGGACCAGCCCCACGTAGCCGGCGGCCAGGGGAATCAGAAGAAACAGCACGCGCAGCGTGTAGACTTTCCGGATGTTGACTCCGTCTATCTGCATGTGGGGTCCGCCTATCGATTGGTCTCCGCGAACATGGCGCCCGCGTTCCGCGGCTGGGGACGCAGCACGTTGCCGTAGGCGTCGACTTTCACGACGTTGGCCTGGGTGTTGCCCTTGAGATCGAGCTTGAAGGTTTGGATGGCCTGGTCGATGTAGCGCGTGTTGGACTGGTATTTCTGGACTTCGGAGCCCAGGTTCGAGAGGGTCTTCTCGTTTTCCGCCCGCTCGGCCGCCAGGCGCTCGATGCGGCCGCTCACCTTCACCTGGTCGGTCTGCATGCGCACATATTCGAGCATGGCCAGGGTGATGAAGGCGACCAGAGTCACGGTGCCCAGCCAGAAGCCCACGTCCACCCGCTGCCCGCCGGCGGTCCGGGTGCGGGGCGGGTTGGCCTGTCTGGGGCCTTTGATGGCGATCTTGTTCATGGGTTCACCTGGGGTCTATCGTTTCGGCGGGCGCGGGGTGGTTGCGGGGGAGGGCGGAGGGAGCTTTTCGGCGACGCGGAGTTTGGCCGG
>LVAZ01000583.1 GCA_001603055.1 Victivallales bacterium Lenti_02 | reverse complement strand
CGAGGCGAGCATGGAACTGGCGGGCAGCACCTACAATCCCGGCTCGATCTTCGATCTGTTCCGGGCCAACGAGGCCATCCAGAAGACCAAGCGCGAACAGATTTGCGACATGGTCGCCGCCGAGAACACCGATCATGCCCTCGCCGCCGACAGCACGCCCGAGACCGAGGTCCGCCGTGTTCTCCTCAGTCTCGCGGTCGAACGCAAGATCGTGATCCACGAGGAGCTGGTCTTCGACAAGCTCAAGCTCAGCCGCGAGCGGCATCTGTTCGACCTGGTGGCCGATGCCGTCTTCCATTTTCTGCGCACCGGCCGCATCGATGTGGAAACCAATCTCGTCGCCACCTTCCGGGGCGACAAGCGGGTGCTCCGCGACATCCAGTCGCTGGCGGAGAACGGCTACGGCGAGGACGAGCGGGGGCGCAATCTGCCCATGCCCCCCGGTCTGGAATACCTGAAGCATTCCATGTGAGGCGACAGCGCCGCCCTGGGACCTGTGCCCGGGGCGGCGCGTTGGGAGCGTTCTACTTGCCGGCCGCGCGGACCGCCTGCACGCATTCGGCGAGGGCGGGCACGGGGTTGTCCGGGTTGGCCTCGTACTCGATCACGGCGTAGCCGTCGAAATTCTCCTCGTTCAGGGCGGCTACGAAGCCGGGCAGATCGAGGTTGCCGGTGCCGACGACGACATCCTCCCACTTGCCGTTGGGGGCGAAGGTGAAGTCCTTGTAGTGGACGCCGTAGATGCGGCCCTTGAAACGGTTCTTGACCCAGTCGATGGGCTTGCCGAGGTTGGGGCCGATCTGCATGCACCAGGCGGTGTCCAGGCAGACACCGATGTTCTCGCCGCCGAGATCGAGCATGCAGCGCAGTTCGTCGGGGGAGCCGCCGAACATGTAGCCGCCGTGGCAGTGGATGCCGATGCGGATGCCGAACTCGTCGCAGAGGGCGGCCACCTTGGGCACGACGGTCTGGAAGTTGCCGACCTGGAAGTGGGCGCTGATGTACTTGGCCCCGGCGGCCTGGGCGCACTCGAACCAGCGGCGTGCGGCCACCATGTCCTCGCCGAAAGTCTGCACGCCGATGGAGACGATCTCGACGCCCGCGTTCGCGTAGACCGCCGCCTGGTCCTTCCAGGCCGCCACGTCGGCGAAGCTGTTGCTATGCACGCCGCAGACTTCGATCTTGTTCACGCCGATCTGCTTGACCTTGGCGGCCACGTCCGCGTTGTCCTTGAAGTTGCGGAAGCAGTAGCTCTGCACGCCGAAATCCATTGCCTTTGCCATGCTGGTCTCCTGAACTGGTTTTTGAAAGGGGAAAGGGGCTGGTTCGCGAGGAACGAACCATATCCCGCAATCGGCGTCCGGCAATCCGGCGGCGGCTATCCGGCCAACTGTCGGCGGGCGCGGGCGACGACTTCGCGCAGACGGGCGAGCTGGTCCTCGCGCCCCTCGGGTTGGCGGTATTCGGCCAGCAGCTCGACGAGGCGTCCCTGGGCGCGGTCCAGCATGGCCCGGTCGCCGGTCCAGCCGCGCCGGTCCACGTAGGCGGGCAGCCACAGCGAACGGAAATGATCGAGGGTGTGCGGGGTGCCAAGATGGTTGCATTCGAGTCCCTGCCGGACCTGCTCGATCCATTCGTAGCCGACGGTTTCCGCCGAGGGCGCGAGGGGCTGGCCCAGATGGCGGATGCCCGTCGTGAGATCGCGCTCGACCAGCAGTTGCACCGGGCAGAGGGTCCGGCCGCATTCGAGCATGCCCTGGCCGACTCCCGGGTGTTGGCCGGTGAAGGCGGCGATGGTCATGGCCTTGTGGGCTTTTTCGAGCGCCGCCGCCAGGCCCGGTTCGCGGGCGGCGCAGTATTCGCCGCCGCCCACCGAGATGTGGACTCCGGTCCAGCGGCGG
Organism: Victivallales bacterium Lenti_02; assembly: GCA_001603055.1. Taxonomy (GTDB): domain Bacteria; phylum Verrucomicrobiota; class Lentisphaeria; order Oligosphaerales; family Lenti-02; genus Lenti-02. The sequence goes on along the minus strand of LVAZ01000583.1, from coordinate 674 downwards.
AGAAATTCATGGCAGGCGATGCCGTAGGACATGGCGTCGAAGGCCGAGTAGCTGACTTCGCCCGAGGCCATGTCCAGGGTGGCCGCCCAGATGCTGCCGCCGAGCTTGCAGGCGGGGGCGAGCGCCCGGCCCGCCAGCCATACGGCGAGAAACTCCGCCGCCGCGACGCAGACGAAGCCCTCGATCGTCACCGGGGTGGTCATCCCCGCCACCGGCATGGCGGTCAGGCTCGCGGCGTCGCCCTCGCGGAGGCGGCGGACAAACTTGTCGGCCACCACCCGGTCGAAGCGCAGCGGATGGGCGAAACAGTTGGCCCCATAGGTGAACCAGCGGGGAAAGCCCATGATTTCGCCCATTTCGATGAGGTAGTCCACCTGTTCCTCGTACCAGGCGAAGGGCGGCTGGGGACGATGGGCGAATTCCGCCAGCACCAGGGCGGATTCGAGGCTTTCCATACGGTCGGACGCCTCGCATTGCACCAGGCAGTGTCCCACGCCCTGGTCCCCGTGCAGGGCGTCGCCCAGCTTGACGGCGGTGATCTGGTCGCGCCGGTTGCCGTTGCGGCGCTCGCCCGCCGCCCAGTCGTAGTAGATTTGGGCGATCTGGGTGCCGAAGGTGGGCAGGCCGGGAAGGGTGAAGACGGCGGACGGCGGCTCCGGGCGGGGCAGGGAGGC
>LVAZ01000087.1 GCA_001603055.1 Victivallales bacterium Lenti_02 | reverse complement strand
GGAGTCTCGATCGGCGGCCCGGTGGACGCGGACCGGGGAGTGGTGTACGAACCGCCGAACCTGCCGGGCTGGCGGGCCATTCCCCTGCGCGAGCGCCTGGAGAGCGAGTTCGGCGTGCCCGTCAACGTCGAGCACGATGCCGCCGCCTGCGCCCTGGCGGAATACCTGTGGGGAGTGGAGCGCGGTCCCCGGCGGCTGGTCTATCTCACCTGCGCCACCGGTTTCGGGGCGGGCATGGTGTTCGATGGCAAGCCCTATTACGGGGCCAACGGGCGGTCGCCCGAAATCGGGCACATGCGGCTGGCCGAGGACGGTCCCAGCGCCTTCGGGGTGGCCGGTTCCGCCGAGGCGTTCTGTTCGGCCCGCTCCCTGGGCCGCATCGCCGCCTGGCGCTTTCCCGGCCGCTGGCCCGCCGAACCGACTCCGAAGGAGATCGAGGACCTCTGGCGGGCCGGGGACGCCGAGGCGAAGGAGGTCATCGAGTGCAACGCGAGGATGGTGGGGCGCTGCTGCGCGTTTCTGGGCGATTTGCTCCATCCCGACCATATCACTCTGGGCAGCCTGGCCCGCTATCTCGGCGAGCCGTGGCTGGAGCTGGTCCGCGCCGAATTCACGCGGGGCGTGCTGCCCGATGTCGCCGCCGACTGCCGCATCGAGGGCAGCCGGCTCGGCACCCGGCTCCAGGATTTGTCCGCCCTTGCCGCCGCTTTCCTGGTTTAGCCTGAACCTGCCGATTTCCCAGTTTTCCCGCTTGATTTGGCTCGGGAAAAACGCCATAGTTGAAATATGGACACCCAACAAAAGATAGCCATTCTGGCGGAGTCGGCGAAGTACGACGTGTCCTGCGCGTCGAGCGGCACCAAGGGGGCGCGGCTGGGCTCGATGACGGGCTCGTGCTCGCAGGGCGGCATCTGTCATAGCTGGGCGGCGGACGGGCGGTGCATCTCGCTGCTCAAAATCCTCTACTCGAATGTCTGCGTCTACGACTGCGCGTTCTGCATCAACCGGCGGAGCAACGACATTCCGCGGGCGACCTTCGAACCGGAGGAGCTGGTATCCCTGACCATCAGCCTCTACCGGCGGAACTACATCGAGGGGTTGTTCCTCAGCTCGGGCATCTGGCGTTCGCCGGACGAGACCATGGCGCGGCTGGTGCAGGTGGCGGAGCTGCTGCGGCGGCGGGAGGGGTTCGGCGGCTACATCCATCTGAAGGCGATTCCCGGCAGTAGCGCCGAGCTGATTCGCCGGGCCGGTCTGGTGGCGGACCGGATGAGCGTGAACATCGAGCTACCCTCGCAGACCTCGCTGGAACTGCTGGCCCCCCAGAAGACGAAGGAGGGGGTGCTGGTGCCGATGGCCAGGATCAAAGAGCAGGTGCGCGAGTACCAGGTCGAGCGGGCCGCGCGGCACCGTCCGCCCCCCTTCGTCCCGGCCGGCCAGAGCACCCAGATGGTGATCGGGGCCTCGCCGGACACGGACTGGCAGATTCTGCGCCTCTCGCAGAGTCTCTACCGCCGTTTCGACCTCAAGCGGGTCTATTATTCCGCGTATGTGCCGGTGAACGACGACAGCCGCCTGCCCGCCCTGCGCGAGCCGCCCCTGCGGCGCGAACACCGTCTGTACCAGGCCGACTGGCTGGTGCGGCTCTATGGTTTCCAGGCGGAGGAGCTGCTCGACGAGGCCCATCCCAATCTCGATACCCGGCTCGACCCGAAAACCAGTTGGGCGCTGTGCCATCCGGATTTCTTCCCGGTGGAGGTGAACCGGGACGACCAGCAGCGCCTGCTGCGGGTGCCGGGCCTGGGCCTGCTCTCGGCCCGGCGCATTGTCGCCGCCCGGCGCCATGCCCCCCTGCGCATCGAGGACCTGACCAAGATTGGCGTGGTCCTGAAACGCGCCCAGTTCTTTCTGACCGTGAACGGGCAGCTTGTGGCGGGGCATGCGGTGACCGCCGACCGGATGCGGCATTGTCTGCTCACCGGCGACGGGCGGGTCACCGGGGCCTGGCAGCCGGAACTGCGGATGTTCACCGATGAACCGGCTCCCGGCCAGGAGCTGGCCCTTGTTTAGTTATCTGCACGAGGACAGTTTCGAGGGGTTGCTGTCGGCCCTGGCCCTGGCTCTGGCCGAGTCGGCGGAGTCCTGCGAGTTCGTGACCGAGGACCCCGGCCTGCTGTTCGCTCCCATCCGGGTGGCGGCGGACCCGGCGGTGGCGGACGGGTTGCTCGACCGGTTGCGGAGCGTGGCCGGAGGTCTGGCCGCGCACCGTTTCTGCCATGCCTATCTGGCGGACCGCCCGACTCCGGGAAATGTCCTGCTGGGCTATCTGCGCGCCACCTTCAAGGCCGGCCGGAATGTGGACGGCTGGACCACCAACCCGGTGGTGCGGGAGGTGCTGGACCGGGCGCGTCTGGTGGGCGGCGAAACCCACCGTTTCGCAGGGTTGCTGCGGTTCATGGAGCTGCGCGACGGCACCTACTACGGTCCATTCGCCCCCGACCACCGCATTCTGCTGCCGCTGGCCCGCTATTTCACCCAGCGCCTGGCCGACCAGCGCTGGGTCATCCACGACCGCAAGCGCAAGGTCGCCGTGCTCTGGGACGGGAAACAGCTCCATCCCGCCGAGTTCGACGGGCCGGGCGATGCCCGCGAGTGGGTCAGCGACGACGAGCGCCGCTTCCAGGAATGCTGGCGGACCTATACGCGGCACATCGCCATCAAGGAGCGGATCAACCCCCGCCTCCAGGCCCAGTTCATGCCCCGGCGGTACTGGCAGTATCTGACCGAGATGAACGGGTCATAGGCGGGAGAAGAGAATCCGCGCCGCCAGCTCCCGCGAGAAAACCCCCAGGCAGGACACCTCGACCAGAACGCCGTCCTCGGCCTGGGAGCAGAAGACCCCGACCTGGGTGGTGTCGACCGATCCGGGGATGCGCTGGAAGACAATCAGGTGCGCCTCGGGAAATTCGCGGAAGACTTCCCAGTCCTGGGCGGTGCCGATGGCGCGGACCTTGGCGTAGACTTCGTCGGGCGTGCCGCGCACCACCTGGGTTTTCGCCTGGGGACGGGCGGCGTGGACATCCTGCACACCCATGCCCGAGGGGTCCTTGAGGACCGCGCAGCCGCTGGCGAGCAGGAAGACGGGAAGAAGGAACAGGATATGGCGGATCATGGACATGGCTCCGGGCTAGGGGTTGACGGTTTCGGGCTTGTTCTTTTCCAGCAGGAGCCTGATGGCGGGGTTCTGGATAATGGTCGGGTCGAGTTCGGCGGCTTTCCGGTAGAGCTTGGCCTGCTCGGCGAGCGCCATGCCGGTGGCGTCCTCGGCCTGGGCGTAGTAGCAGCGCGCGAGGTTGGCGCGGTGCCGCTGGCGGGCCTCTTCGCTTTTGGCGTTGCCGAGCAGTTGCTCGAACAGGACGCGGGCCTCGTCGTACTTGCCTTCGTCGAGCAGGGCGACGGCCTGATTCTCCTGGGCGATGACGTTGCGCTGCTCGATGTTCCGCCAGACGAACCACACGGCCGCCAGGATGAAGACCAGCATGATGGCGTTCTTGGCTAACTGGTTGCCTTTGGCTTTGGATTTCTCCGTCATTCTCGTTCTCCTGAGTGGCTGATGGCTAGAGCCAGCCGTTGCGGTCCCAGGCTGGCAAGTTGAGAAACTCGGGGTCCGGGTAGGGCAGGGCGTCCCAGGCTTGGCGGACGCTCGCGGGAAGCGGGGGGGCACCGGCGGCGGCCAGGGCCTGTTCGAGATAGGCGAACCGGTCGATGCCCAGCAGGACGGACGCGATGCCGGGCAGGCCTAGAATATACTGCGTGGCGGCAAGAGCCAAACCGGTTTCCTCGGGCAGGGCCTCAAGGAGCCGCTGCCGGTGGGCGGCAACCGGGGCCAGAGCGGGGTGCAGGGAGCGGCCCCGGTCGCTGAGAATACCCTTGAACAGGACGGAGCGGGCAATCATGCCGACGCCCTGCGCCGCCGCCGCCGCGAGGTAGGGTTCCTCGCGCCGGTCCATGACGTGGATGGCGATCTGGAGCACGTCCCAGGTGCCGCAGGCGAGGGCGGTGCCGGTGGTGCCGCCGGGATAGGTCGAGGCCCCGAAGGCCCGGATCAGGCCCTGCCGCCGGAAGTCGCGCAGGATGCCGACCAGGGCGGGGCTGCGCAGGGCCTTCTCGGTGGCCTGGTGGAGCAGGTAGACATCCACATAGTCGCTGCGCAGCTCGCGCAGGCTGGCTTCGAGGGATTCGCGGAGAACGCGGCGGAGGTTGTCGGGCTGGTCGAGCAGTTCGGCGTCGGTGGCCCGGTGGGGGGCCTTGGTGCAGATGACGGCCTGCTCGCGGCGGTCGGCGAAGGCGAGGCCGAGGAGACGCTCGCTGGTGCCGTAGGCGGGAGCGGTGTCGAAGAAGTTGAGCCCGGCCGCGAGGGCGGCTTGCAGCAGGCGGACGGCCTCGGCCTCGGGCAGCATGTCCGCCTGGCTCTTCACGCCGATGCCGTAGGGGATGCCGAGTTCGACGCAGCCGAAGGAGATTTCGGAGACGTGCAGGCCGGTGTTGCCGAGGGGGCGTTGCCGCATGGCGATTCTCCTAGCAGTGCATGCCGCCGTCCATGAGGATGCTCTCGCCGGTGATGTACGCGGAAGCCTGGGAGGCGAGGAAAACCACCACCCCCTTGATGTCGTCGGGGTTGGCCAGCCGGGCGCCGCAGAGCACTTTTTTCGTGTAGTTCCGGACGAAGCGCTCGGGCTGGATTTCGGGGGCGGCGAGGCCGCCGGGGCAGATGCAGTTGGCCCGGATGTTGTGTTTGGCCAGCACATGGGCCTGGTAGCGGGCGAGGTTCAGCAGGCCGGCGTTGTGGAAGAAGTAGTCGGGCGCGGGATCGCCCATGCTGGTGCCCTCGTAGTTGGTGAGGTCGGGGCCGAACATGCCCATCATGGAACTGATGTGGACGATGGCGCCGCCGTTGCGGGCGATGAGCAGGTCGGTCATTTCGCGGCAGAGGTCGAACATGCCGGTGGCGTTGACGCGCATGGATTCGGCGAACTGGTCGAGGCCGCCGCGATAGCCCTTCATGGGGCGGGACACGGCGTTGTTCACGAACACGTCGAGCCCGCCGAAATCCGCGTGCAGGCTTTCGCGCAGGGCCACGACCGAGGCATGGTCCGCCTGATCGAGGGGCCGGGCGTGGACTTCGAGTCCCCGGGCCTGGAATTCCTCGGCCAGCCGCTGGTTGGCGGCGAGGTTGCGGGAGGCGGTGACGACCGTGCCGTCCGCCTCCGCCAAACCTTCGACGATGCACGTGCCGTAACGTCCGGCACCGCCGGTCACCAGGCAGACCTTGCCCTTGAGGCTCAGCAGTTCCTTGACATGCATCGGGCGTTCCTCCGGTTAGTTGACGGCGATGGGGATACCGCCCTGTTCGAGGCTTTCGCGGGCGGCGACCAGGGTGCCGATCACGTTGCGGGTGATGGCGAAATCGAGGCGGGGACGGCCTTCCCGGAAGGAACGGATCGCCTCGACCAGGGAGTTGCGGAAGGCGGGATAGGTGCCGCCGTGCTGGACCTGCACGTTGCCGTCCCGGCCGTAGAGGTTCAGCTCGCCGCCGGGGGCGATGTCCTGGAAGACATGGACGGTGGCGAGGGTGCCGGTGGCGAACTCGACGAGCAGGATGTCCCGGTCCGTCTCGCTCACGTGCCGCACGGTTTTGGCGGGGGGATCGCCGAGGACGGAGAAGAGCCCTTCGAGATAGTGGATGGCGTATTTCCGCAGGTCTTTCTTGCCCACGGCCACGGCCAGTTGGACGGGGCCGATTTCGGCGACCTGCACCCGCGCGGCCTGCACCCCGGCGGAATAGCGCAGGGCGCTGCACGACATGAGGAATTTCCCCCGCGCCTGCTGCTCGTCGAAGTATTCGAGGTCGGCGCGCGAGAAGGCGAGGGGCTTGTCGATGAAGATGGGCACCCCCGCTTCGAGGAAGGGCCGGGCCATCGCCACATGGTTCTCGGGATCGTCGCGGGCGAGGAGGACGGCGTCCACCGCGCCGATCAGGTCCTCGGGCCGGTCCGCCACCTGTTCGATGTGGCTGGCGGCGGCGACATGTTCGGAAAGGGCGCGGTCCTGGGTCCAGACCTGGGTCACACGGGCGCCCTCGATGCCCAGGGTGTCCCGGTTGGCCGCCAGATAGGCCGGGATGACGGGGTAGCCGCAGTCCGCCATTATGGACTCGTCGTAGTCGCCGTTGATGATGGCCGACCAGGAATAGGGATGGCCGTTGCCCTCGCTGAGACCAAGCACACCGAGCCGCAGCATGGCGTTTCTCCTCAAATCAGAAAACGGTGGAAGAGAACCGGGGGGACGAAGGCGTCGCAGACCTCGCGGACCCGTTTGCGGAGGCCATAGTCGTCGGTCACCAGCCAGCAGATTCCGGCCTGGGGACGGAGGTCGTGGAGGCGGCGGACGAGATGGTCGTCGGCATTCTGGGAATCGCGGCTGGCGCGGGAGTAGACCACCCGGAGGCCCGAGCCGTTTTCCGTGGTGGCGGTGGTGTCCGCCCCGTCGAAGACCACTTCGAAATGGGCGAAGCGATGGGCCTGCCGGCGGCAGAGGGCGAGGAAGTGGTTGCGGGCGGCGGCCAGGCCCTGTTCCTGCTCGATCCGGTGCAGGTCGGGCACGCCGAGAATGGTGTTGTAGCCGTCGACGAAGAGCCAGACGGCGGGGGCCGGATAGCAGGCCAGCCGTTCGGCGACATTCCACACCTCGCGGTCTCTGGGACCGGCGGGAGATGGCTCGGGCAAGGCGGTCTCGATGAGCCGGTTGGCGATTTCCTGGCGATGGACGCGCTCCAGTTGGTCCAGACGGGCGTGTTGCCCGGGACCAAGCAGGCCGCGCACCATGTCCTGGTCCAGCAGGTGGCGGATTTGGTCCAGCTCGGGGCCGGCATCCTTGGTTTGCACGGCGGCTTTGAGACGGCCGAAGAGGGCGGCGGCGAGATCGGGGGCCTCGCTGTCCATGTCCATGTCCCCGAGGATGGCGCGGGCCTCGTGCAGCCGCTGGCCGACGCGCTGGCTGGTTTCCGTCAATTCGGGCACGAGGACCAGGGATTCGCCGAGACAGCGGCGGAGGCGTTTTTCCAGCTCTTCGAGGCGTTCGATTTCGGCCCGCAGTTCGGAACGGGTGCCCCGTTGCTGGTCGAGGGCTTCCTGCCGTTGCAGGATGTGCTCGGCCTGCTCGGCGAGCGGGATGGTGCCGTTGCTTCCGGGCGCGGCAGGGGCGGGGGCCAGAAGGTGGTTGCGCAGATTGCCCACTTCGGCGCGGAGGCGCTGCTCGAAACTCTCCCGGAGCTGGTCGAGTTCCGTCTCCTTGTCTTTGTATTCCTGCCGGAGGCGGCGGATTTCCTCGCGCAGCCGTTTTTCGGTCTGCTCGGCTTTGGCTTCGGCTTCCTGGCACTTGCGTTTCCAGCGGTCGGCGGG
>LVAZ01000086.1 GCA_001603055.1 Victivallales bacterium Lenti_02 | reverse complement strand
ACCTTCACCCTCGCCGCCTGGGTGAACCCCTACGTGCCCCGGCGCGGCCAGCGGATGATCCTCGCCAAAAACGACTACGCCGCAGACCACCGCCAGTGGGGGCTGATGATCGATCAGGACGACACCTTCGCCTTCTACGTCTGGAATCGGGGCTGGCAAACCCTGCGCTCGGCCTCCAAGCCCACTCCCGGCCCGTGGTATCACGTCGCGGCCACCTTCGACCGGGGACAGACCCGAATCTACATCAACGGCAAACTCGAAGGCGAAGCCAGCTTCGCTCCCGCCCTGTCGGCCAGCCCCGCCCCCGTGACCATCGGCGGCGTGGTCAGCGGCGGCAGCATGATGCAAGGGTTTGTGGGCGCGCTCGACGAGCTGATGATCTTCGCCCAATCTCTGCCGCCCGCCGCCATCGGGCAACTCGCCGACCGCCGGCCCGCCCCCCACAACCCCGTCCTGGACATGGCGGACAGCTACCAACTCTGGCAGGGGGAGACCGTGCCGGACAGCGCCGACCTCCCCGTGCTGGCAGGGGTCGAGTTCCACGTCGTCAAACCCTACCAGTTCGCGCTGGACGGCTACCGCTTCCACCACGGCGTGGCCCTCGTCTGGCACCGGGGAAAACTCTACGCCTCCGTCGGCATGAACCGCTATGCGGAGAACCTGGCGGGCGAGGAGGCCCTCGGCCGGGTCAGCGAGGACGGCGGGAGAACCTGGGGCGACCTGTTCGTGATCGAATCCGGCAAACACGAAGACAACACTTCCGTGAGCCACGGGGTCTTTCTCTCCCGCGACGGCGAGTTGTGGGCCTTCCACGGCGCCTTCGGCCGGGACATGGGCGACGGCATGCACACCCGCATCTACCAGCTCGACGAAACCTCCGGGAAATGGCTCTGCAAAGGCCGCGTTCTCGACGGCTTCTGGCCCCTCCAGGAACCGCTGAAAATGGCCGACGGGAACTGGATCATGGCCGGTGCCCGGATCGGCGAGGGCAACCCCGCCGCCGTCGCCATCAGCCATGGCGACGACCTGACCCGCTGGGACCTGGTCGTCATCCCCAAGGCCCCCGGCCAGATGTGGGGCGAATCCTCGGTGATCCTCGACGGCCCGCGCGTCATGAACATCGCCCGCTACCACGCCGGCTCACAGGTCGTCGCCCTCGCCGCCAACAGCGGAGACTATGGCCGCACCTGGACCGCCTCCCAACCGAGCAATCTGCCCATGGCGGCCACCAAACCCTACACCGGCACCCTGAGCACCGGCCACCACTATCTGATTTCCACCACCACCGGCGACAGCGGCAACCGCCGCGCCCCCCTCACCATCGCCCTGACCCGGCCCGGCGAATGGACCTTCGCGAAGATTGGGGTCATCCGCCACGCCGAGCATGCCGCCGGGCACGCCGAGTCCCATCCCGGCGCCGCCCTGTCCTACCCCTACGCCGTCGAGCACGAAGGCAAGCTCTACGTCGGCTACTCGAACTCCGGCGGCGGCATCGGCCGGGTCGGCGAAGGCCGGGAACGCTGGAACAACAACAGCATCGAGCTGGCCGTTATCCCCCTCGCCTCCCTCGTCGGCAAGGAGAAAACCAAATGAAACATTCCAACCTGCAACGCCCCCTCCAGCCGATGCCGGATTTCGTCCGGACCGCGCTGGCGGAACACGGCCTGGCCGCTGCCTACCAGGAGCGGCCCGCCTACCAGCGGAACGACTACCTCGGCTGGATCAACCAGGCCAAACGCCAGGAAACCAAGGAAAAGAGACTCCGCCAAATGCTGGACGAACTCGCCCGGGGCGGGGTCTACATGGACATGCCCCACCTCCCGTCGCGCAAACCATGAACCGCCGTTCCCTCCACTCCAGCCCCTGCCCGGCGGCGATTGCCGGAACGGCGCTCGCCTGCCTCGCCCTGCTGCCCGCCGTCTCCGCACCGGCCCAAAGCCTGGCGGACGTGCCCGGCGTCGTGGTCCACCACGTCCCCTCCCCGTCGTGGTGGCAACGGCTGCGGGGACAGGCGGTCTACACCGCCTCGCCCTCCATCGCGGTCCTGCCGAACGGCGACTATGTGATTAGCTCGAACATCTTCGGGCGGGGCTCGGGAGCCGAGGTTTCCGGCACCACCTTCATCCACCGTTCCCGCGACCGGGGCCAGACCTGGCAGCACCTGACCACGCTGGACGGCATGAAGCGGGGCAGCCTCTTCGTCCTCGGCGACACGCTCTATCTCTGGGGCTACCGCGCCGCGCCCGGCGACATCCTCATCCGCCAGTCCCGCGACGGCGGCGCAACCTGGACCGAGCCGCAGGACGAGACCAGCGGTCTGCTGCGGAAAGGCAAATTCGGCGGCACCCCCTGCATCCCCGCCGTCCACGCCGACCGCATCTGGATCGCCCAGGGCGGCAAACGCATCATGTCCGCCCCGACCGATGCCGATTTGCTGAAGGCCGAATCCTGGACCCTCAGCCGAGCGGCGGACACCGAATCGGGGCCGCTGGGGCCGGGACTGGTCGTAACCGAGGCCCAGGTGGTTGCCTCCCCCCGCACCGGGCTCGTCATTCTGCCCAAGGTGGGCGGCAAACCCTACACCGTCCTGATCCGGGCAGGCGAGCGGCCCGACCACATCCGCCACCCCGCCGACGCGGACTGGGTTCCCCTCCCCGGCGGGGAGAAGAAATTCGGTGCCACCTACGACCCGGTTTCGGAAACCTTCTACGCCCTCTCGAACCCCGTCGACCCCGCCGACGCCAAGCGTGGCTGGCCACCGGAAATGGTCCGCAACACCGCCGCCCTGCTTTCCTCGAAAGACCTCCGCAACTGGCGGGTGGAACGGGTCTTCCTGCATTCGCCCAACGTCGACTACGAAGCCTTCCAGTACCTCATGTTCGCCATCGACGGCGAGGATTTGGTCGTCGCCTCGCGCACGGCCTTCGACGTGGGCGGAACCAAGCCGCCCCGAGGCCACGACTCCAACCTCATCACCTTCCACCGGATCGAGAATTTCCGCCGCCGCGAATAGACCACGATCCGCTCGTTGCCGCTGTACCCGGGCCGAATCCGTGATAGAGTTTGTCCCGGTATATCCGTCTGCAAAGGAATCATTGTGAACCGACCCTACATCGTGCAAGTCGTCAGCCTCGGCTGCGCCAAGAATTTCGTGGACACCGAGGTCATCTGCGGCGGCCTGGCGGCGGACGGCGTTCTGCTTTCCCCCGACCGGGAGGACGCCGACCTGGTGCTGGTGAACACCTGCGGTTTCATCGAGGACGCCCGTCGGGAGGCAGACCGGGAAATCCGCGACGCCCTGAAATGGAAGCGCCAGAAGCGGGGGCGGGCCGTGATGGTCGCGGGCTGCCTGCCGCGCCGTCTCCGCGAAAAGGCCGAGGAACTGTACCCCGAGGTGGACCTGTTTCTCGGGCTGGACGACGTGGGCCGGGCGGCGGAGCTGGTGCGGGCGCTCCGCAACCGCGCCGGCGAAGGCCGCAACCTGCCGCCGGACCACCTGCCCACCTATCTCTACGACCACACCGCCCCCCGCCTCGCCCTCACCCCCGCTTCCTACGGCTACGTGAAGATCGGCGAGGGCTGCGACCACCGCTGCGCCTACTGCATTATCCCCGACATCCGCGGCCGCCAGCGCAGCCGCTCCATCGACTCGGTGGTCGAGGAATGCCGCCAACTGCTCGACCAGGGACGGCTCGAACTGGACCTCATCGCCCAGGACACCACCCGCTACGGGCTCGACCGCGAGGACGGCGCCAATCTGGCCCGCCTGATCGAGGCGGTGGACCGCCTCCCCGGCGATTTCCTGATCCGCATTCTCTACACCCATCCCCTCTACCTGACGGACGAGATCATCGCCGCCGCCGCGAACGCGGAGCACGTGGCCCCCTACCTCGACATTCCCCTCCAGCACATCTCGACCCCCATCCTCAAGGCCATGCGCCGGGGCCTGGACGGTCCCGCCACGCGCGAGCGCATGGCCCGCCTGCGCGAACTCTGGCCCGGTGTCGCCGTCCGCACCACCTTCCTCTTCGGCTTCCCCGGCGAGACCGACGAACAGGCCGAAGAGGTGATCGCCTATTGCCGCGACTACCCATTCGAGCGGCTCGGGACCTTCGCCTTCTCGCCCGAGGAGGGAACCGCCGCCGCCACCATGCCCGGCCAAGTGCCCCGCGCCGTGGCCGAAGCCCGGCGGGACGCCCTGCTGGCCCAGCAGCAGAAGCAATCCCTGGCCCGCAACCAGGCCCTCGTCGGCCAGCATCTCCGGGTTCTGGTGGATGCCGCCGCCGGCAAACGGGAGTTCCTCGGGCGGACGCTCCGGGACGCGCCCGAGATCGACAATCTGGTCCACCTGCGCGGCCCGCGCGATTGTCTGGAACGGGGCTTCGTCGATGTGCTCATCGAACGGGCCGAAGCCTACGATCTCCACGGCAAGGTGCTGGAGTAAGCGCCGATACCGCCCTATATTCCCCCCCCATTATGGCAGCGAGAACCAAACTCCACATCAAGACCGGCGCCGCCGCCACGAGCCACTCCCTGGCCGGGCGCCTGCTGGCCAAACTGCTGGCCCCCCTGCTGATCACGCTGGTGCTGGCCGGGGTGCTTGGCGGCATTGGCTGGGGCATGCACTGGTCCCTGCTCCGCGCCAACCCCTTCTTCACCCTGCGCACCATCGACGTGCAGACCGAGGGCCAGGGGCTGACCGCGCCGGCGATCATCGACATCCTGGCCGAAATGGGCTACCGCCCCGGCGAAACGAACCTCTTCGAGATCGATGTCCGCGCCATCCGCGAGCGGCTCGAAAAGGCGGCGGTGGTGGAACGGGCATGGGCCTACCGAGTCATGCCCGACCACCTTGCCGTCGGCTTCGCCCAGCGGTTTCCCGTCGCCCGGCTGCGCGCCCGCATCCCCCGCTTCATCGACCGTTCCGGCCATGTCCTCCTCCCCTGGGAGGCGGAAGGCTTCTCCCTCCTGCCCGACATCGTCGGCGTCCGCGACCCCGACACCCTCCGCCCCGGACGGAAAGCCGAGGACGAAGTCCTGCTCGGCGCCCTGGAGTTCCTCCGCCTGAACGAGGAATACGCCGAGCGCCTGGACTGCAAGGTCCACATGCTCCAGCTCGACTACCACCCGCCCGAGAAAATCAAAGTCTACGTGCGCCGGGCCGGGACCTTCCGCGAGAACGCCCAGATCGTCGTCCCCGTCCGCAACATGCGCCCCGCCCTCAACCGGCTGGCCGTCATCGTGCGCGACCGCACCGGGCTCGGGCTGCCCACCGGCTTCGTGGACGTGACCTACCAGGAAAACGTGCCCGTCCGCGAATGAGCCAGACCGCCGATTCCAACGTGTCGTCATACACCGTATCACAAGCAAGAGCAAGGATCAGACGATGAAGAAACGCTATGTCCTGGTGGGTACCGGGGGCCGTTCCTGGATGTACACCGCCGCGCTGATGAAGGATTTCGCGGAATACGGCGAACTGCTCGCCTTCTGCGACGCCAATCAGGGCCGCATGGACTACAACAACCAGCAGATCGGCGAAAAATTCGGTCATGCTCCCCTGCCCACCTACCTGGCCCACGAATTCGACCGCATGATCGCCGAGCAGAAGCCCGACGCGGTCATCGTCACCAGCGTCGACCGCACCCACCACCGCTACATCTGCCGCGCCATGGAGCTGGGCTGCGACGTCATCAGCGAAAAGCCCATGACCGTGGACGCCGAGAAGTGCCAGCAGATCATCGACACCGTCGAGCGCACCGGCAAGCACCTCACCGTCACCTTCAACTACCGCTACGCCCCGCGCAACACCAAGGTCAAGGAAATCATCAAGAGCGGCATGCTGGGCGACATCGTCAGCATCCACTTCGAGTGGCTGCTCGACACGTCCCACGGCGCGGACTACTTCCGCCGCTGGCACCGCGACAAGCGCAACTCCGGCGGCCTCATGGTCCACAAGTCCACCCATCACTTCGACCTGGTGAACTGGTGGATTGATTCGAGCCCCGCCCTGGTCTACGCCCTGGGCGACCTGCGCTTCTACGGGCGCGAAAACGCCGAACTGCGCGGCGTCACCGAGTTCTACAGCCGCGCCCGCGACAACGCGGTCGCCGCCAAGGACCCCTTCGCCCTCAAGGTGAAGCCCGACAACAAGAACATGTACGGGCTCTACTACAATCCCGAGGCCGAGGACGGCTACTACCGCGACCAGAGCGTCTTCGGCGAAGGCATCTCGATCGAGGACACCATGTCGGTCATGGTCAAGTACACCAACCGCGCCGTGATGACCTACAGCCTCAACGCCTTCTGCCCCTGGGAAGGCTACCGGGTCTGCTTCAACGGCACCAAGGGACGGCTGGAGTTCAACGTGGTCGAGAAGAGCTTCCTCACCGCCGGAACCACCGAGGACCTCACCGTCCCCGGCATGCGCGAACTGGGCGGCGACAAGAAGGACATGGTCCCCGAGATCATCTTCCAGCCCCTCTGGGGCAAGCCCCAGGTGATCGAGTACGAACAGGGCGACAAGAGCGGCCACGGCGGCGGCGACGCGCGGCTCCTGCGCGACATCTTCGTCGGCGTCCAGGACAACAGCCTGGGCCACGCCGCAGGCTACGTGGACGGCGCCAAGTCGATCCTCACCGGCATCGCCGCGAACCAATCCTTCCAGACCGGCCTGCCCGTCAAGGTCGCCGACCTGGTGAAACTCTCCGCCAAGTAGCGGAGACGCCGGGCGCGGAAACGCTTGTTCCGCGCCCTTTTCTCGCCCACCCGGAAAAAGGGAAGCGACGGTCGAGGATGGGGACTCGACCGCCGCTTCCATTGGGTGGGCGCCCCGACATTGGGGGGATATCGGCGCGTCCGGGAAACAAATCTCGTTCCGGGGAAATTTGGCGGTGGTGGCCGAGGATGGGGACCCGGCCACCACCGCCGGAACACGGGCCCACCGGCCTCCGGGGAGGCCGACCAGCCCAACAAATCAAACCTTCAGCGAATCAAATCCCCCTCGCCCACGGGAACAGCCGGGGGAACGGCGGGGGGACGGTTCACGAGCTTCTCGTCGATCTTGAAGCCGGGCAGCCGCTGGCTCATGGCGACGAATTGCTGGAAGTGGACATCGAACTGCTGGTTGGCCTCGCGGAAGGCGTCCCGCCGCTCATGGGGGGCAAGGTCCGTCCGGTTCAGCTTGATGCCGTCGCGGATTTTCGCGCATTCCTGCATCTGCAGCAGCAGGCTGGCCATGCCCTGATAGTGCGCCACCCAGCGCTGCCGCTGCGCCTGGGCCTCGGGGGTGGCCACCGGCACCCGGGACTGGCGCAGCGCGAAATCCTGGAAAATGGAGATGTAGGAATCGTAGAGCTGCCAGGGCGTCCGGCGGTTGGCGAGAACCAGACAAATCTGGGTGGCCATCTCGCCGGGGCTCTTCTGCTCGATCTTCTTGGTTTCCCTGGAAGCGGCAGACGGCGCGGCGCCCGGGGCCGCCGCCGGCTGCGCGAGGGCGGAACCGGCGGCCAGCAGGGTGGCAGCCACCGCCGCAAGGCAGGTGTTGCCGAGAGTGATCCCGTTGGTGTTCGCGTTCATCTGCCGCATTCCTTTTCGCATCCTACTCGTTGAGCAGTTCGACATGCTCGACCCGCAGCTTGCCGCTGAACGCGTCGCGGTAAACCACGGCGAGCATCTTCTCCTCGGCGAGGACGCGGTCCACATTGCGGAGCATTTCGCCCGCGCTGTTGTAGGCCACGTCGAACTTGCCCAGACTGGCCTGGGTCATCTTGCCGTCTTCGCCGCGATAGGGAATCCCGCCGATGTCCTTGATGGCCTGGGCATGGATCAGCACCAGGAAGTAGTTCTGGCGCACGGTGAGCTTCTCGGCGAGGGAGACAACCGCCGCCTCCTCCGCCTCGTCCTGCGTCGGATTGGTGCCAGAAAGCCCGGAAACCACCCCGAAAACCTGGCCGATGTTGGTGAAGGGACCGTTGCTCGCCCGATAGGACAGCACGGCGTCGGCCGCCTGCTCCGGCGACACGGTGGTGCAATCCTTGAAGAGCGCCACCAGCACGTCCCGCTGGAGCGTGTTGATGTTGATCTTGCCGCGGGTCTGAATGTCGTTGCCCACCTTGAAGAGGTCGAGAATCGCGGCGTCGTGCCCGGCGGTGTCGGCATTGCTGGCGGACCACAGGCGGAGCGAGGTGCTCGGCTGGTAGGAGTGGACCCGGCCCAGTTCGCCCAGGCGCTCGATGGGGGCGTTCTTGACCCCGATGCCCGAATAGGGCGAGCTGTTGTAGCCGGCCGCGATGCTGCCGATGCCGTTGATCTCGCTGCTGCTTTCCAGGGCCAGCGTTTGATCGGCGGGACGCACGTCCCAGAACATGTCGAAGTCGGCGGACATCTGGCCGCGACCGTTCATCAGCGGATCGTAAGCCGCCGCGCCGGCGAAGAAATCCTGATCGGAACTGCTGGCGCTGCCCGACACCCAGGTGCAGAACGTGCCGCTGGCGGGAGGCAACTGGTTCACCACATCGCCCAGCCGGTCGCGCAGAACAATGCTGTCGATCCGGGCCATGGTGACTGTGTAGGTGTCGAGGGGAGGATTCTGCTCCTGGGCGAAGGCGCCTTCGAGGTGAATCCATTCGCCGTTGGCGAACTCCGGAGTCCAGAGCAGCGTGCCGCCGTCCGCGTTGGCCGCCTCGGCGGGCACCAGGTCAACCGTGCCGGTGTAGTTGAGCACCTTGCCGGTGGCCGTGGTGAGCTGCATGGTGTACTGCACCGTCACGCCCTGGGGCGCGAAGGCGAGGTGATAGTTTTCCGCAAAGGGATAGAACAGCTCGGTCTGGAAGCCGGCGCGCACCCGGAGATGGTTGCCCGAACTGCCGGTGACCGGGTCCTCTCCAAGCGGAACCGGCTCGCTGACCGTGCCCCCCGCCCCGCCCGTGCCCGGTGCCGGCGTCTCGACTTCCACATAGAGCTGTCGTTCGTTGCCCTCGACGATGCTGATCCCCTCGCCCGCCACGCCGATCCACCAATGCCCCATGGCCTTGCCATTCTTCCGCTTGTCGTTGTAGACACTCACCTGCATGGGGCCGGTGAAGTCGTAGGTGGTGTTGTTCTTCATGGCGAAGACTTCGCCGTTCAGCGTGAAGGTGTTCTGGTTGGCGTTGCCCTTGGGGCGGATGTGGACCGCGTTGGCGGGGCCGGTGTAGTCCTGGCCCCAACTGTGCAGGTCGTCGCGGGTGACCTGCGAGCCGTCCGGCTTGGTGAGGTAGAACTCATCGACCCCGTTGTTGTTCGGGTTGATGTTGGCCAGCCCCTGCACGGCGAACTGGGTGACGATGGTGGGCTCGGGATCGGGCTCGACCGGGCGCATGGTGACCAGCACCACCAGGTCCTGGAAGTCCTGCCCCGCCGAGGAGTTGGCCGTGTTGGTCTCGAACAGGAAGATCGCCTGGTTCGGCTGCAGGCAGACCTTCCCGTCCACGATGTAGTCCTCGACGTAGTAGGCGATGTCGTTCTGGTTGAAGACCGTGCTGTAGGACGGCAGGCTCTGCCCGTCGCGCAGGACCAGAACCCGGTCGCTGTTGCCGGTCGAGGTCAGGCTTTCGAAATGGACCCAGTCGGTGCTGACGGTGTAGGTCCGCGTCCGCGAATTGTAGGAATAGGGATGGTAGTAGTAGCGGGACCGGAGGCTGATGGGGGTGCCGGCGGGGAAGGTGCCGGGAATGTCGAAGTTGCGCGGGTTGTTGCCGTCGTTGAGGTTGCTGGTGTAGCAGTTGGTGTAGTCGCCCCAGGGCTGGAGAATCTCGCCGCCCACTTCCAGGTCGGCGGTGACGCCGCACCAGGAGATGAAGGTGGGCGGGTTGGTGCTGAAGCTGTACATCCCCAGGCCGATGCCGAGGATCGTGACGCTGGCCTTGTAGGTCTCGGCCGGGATGACCTTGCCGCTGACGATGGTGAAGTCGATGTCCGTCTGGCTGTTGTCGTCCAATTCGTCGCCGCCGCCGTTGTCGCCGAAGGACTCGACAATGTCGACCTGGACGCGCATCCCCACCTCGGAGATGCCCCAGTTGTTCTCGACCCCGTGCAGGGTGGTGGTGGAGGTGGAGGTGCCGAGGTGGAGCTGGCCGTCGATGCCCAGGTACCCATGGGTGGGCACGCTGTCCGCATCGGTGTAGTCGGCGATGTTCAGGGCCACCTGGGCGGCGACGGTGGCGCGGGCACGGATGGTGCGCTCCGGCTCGCTGTAGCCTTCGAAGACCCGGTCGCGCCAGGCGCGGAACCAGGCGGACTCGTCGAGCTGCTTCAGCCAGGCGCAGTCGTCGGCCCCGGCATCAAGCCCGTTCTCGGTGGCGGCGAAATCCCGCATGGGGCCAACGAAGGCCTGGTAGATCACGCGGGGGTCGGTCTCGGCCACGATGTTCACCCGGTGGGCGTCCTCGCCCGCGTCCCATATCCCGTTGCTGTTCTGGTCGCGCCAGAAGGTCTCGGTGTCGTAGCTGTAGGGATGGAGGGTGCGGGCGGCAAGGTCCACATCATCCTGGCTGAACCCCATGCCCCGGATCATGTGGGCGTGGGAGAACCAGCGCCCGACGGCGGGCAGTTGCCCGGGATAGGCGGCGTCGGCGTAGTTGAAGCGGTCGGGAGTGGCAAAGCCGAGGTCGCCCAGGCTGATGTCGGTGAGGGCGTAGCCCAGCCGGACGGCGCCGGCGCTCGCCTCGGTCTGGTCGGGACGGACAACGGCGGCGGGGTCGATGCGGCCCGTCTGGTCGAGAATCACATAGTTGTAGCGTCCGATGATGGCCTCGCTGGTCGTGCCGTCGCTCTCGGTGACCGTGCCCAGCACGGGAATCCAGGTGGCCTGGGCGGCGGGCTTCGCGGCGGGGGCCAGTTCACGGCCGGCGATGCTGGCGGCGACGGCCTGGGCCAAACCGGCCTTCAGATCGCCACGGTTGTCGCTGGGGTCGCGGGAGGCAAGCAGATACTGGCCGGCCCAGGCACTCCCCGAGGAGGGTTTGATGAAGGAGTCGGCGGGAAACACCTGCCCCTCGCAGCCGACGCGCAGTTCGGCCAGGGCCCGCGCCATGGCCGTCTCGGCCACCAGCCGGGCCCGCACGGAACCGGTGTTGAGGGCGGCGGCGCGCCGCTCGCCCCGCGACAGGAGCGCCAGACTCAGCATCATGACCAGCATGACGCTGAGAAAGCCCAGGGTGAAAATCAGAGTGATGCCGGATTCCCTGCGGGAGGCAGGAAGGCCCAGCGTCGGCAGAGGACGGACGGTTCCCGGTTTCATGGCTGGCTCCTGGTGGACATGCTGGTGCGGACGATGAAAATTGGCTGTCATGCGCGGACCTCCCGTTATTCGCGGGTGAACTGAACAGATGGAATCTGGATCATTTTGCGGAACACGCGGGCGCGATTTCTCGCGAACTCGTCCCGTTCGGCTGCCGTTGCCAGCCGCTGCCAGTGCTGAAAGGATTTGCTGTCGAGCAGGGTGAGGGTGACCCCCACCATCGCGGGCGACTGAGTGGACTGATTGGGGGCCAGGGAAACCAGCCGGGAATCGTAGCAGACGAGCGAAAAACCAACCACCCGGTCCGCCACGGTCTGGTAGCCCTTCACGATCGCCTTGTCCGCCTCCGTGAGGCTGCCCACGTTCAGTGCGCCGATGTCGTTGCGGTCCCCGTAGGGATTCCATACCGAAACCCGGTCGTCGATCTCCGCCCGCTGGAGTTCGGCGCCCTCGAGCCGGTAGGCCACCTCGACCAGCGAGGAACCCTGGCCGCTGCCCGCCTCGTTGGCGGTGACGAACCAGATTTGCGACTCGTCGGGCTGGTGGATGCGGATGCTGTTGCCGGGCGTGTCGTCGGCCCGGGTGGTGGACAGGCGGAGGTCCCGGGAAAGCAGCGCGAAGATGGCGCGGGCGTCCTCGGCCAGAGCCGCCAGGCGGATGGACTGGTTGTAGCTGTTCTGGACATTGGCGGAAAAGCGGACCAGGATGCCGCCCAGCACCGCCACCAGCGCCACGACCACCATCAGCTCGACCAGCGTGAAGCCATGCCGGGTCTGGGCGGAACGGCGGGACGGCGGAATTGGATGGGCGGGATGGCGCATGGTCAGAGTTCGGGCCGGTAGACTTCGAGCTGGTAGAGGGCCTTCTGGCGGCTGGCGTAGGGCCGGTCGAGCGGCCAACTGATCTCGACGTTCAAGGCAATGGCCTCGTCCGCCGTGAAGGAAATCGTGTTCCAGTTGCCGTTCTCGTAGCGGGTCAGGCTGACCGGCGTGCGCCAGACCCGGCAGACGGCGGAGAACTGGAGGTCCTTGAACGTCTCCGTGCCGCCGGCCTCTTCGCTGTAGGCCCACTGCCGAATCTGGTGGAACTCGCCGTTGCCGCCGGCCAGCTCGTAGGCGACCAGCCCCTGCTGGAGCCAGGCGGTCCAGCCCGAGCTGGGCTCGCTGCCGAGCGGCTTGCTGGTGGGGAGGCCGACGGCATAGGTGGTCCAGTTGGCCTGCGCGTTATCGGGCGCCGTGATCCGGGCCTTGAGCAGATGGAGGAACTGGTCCGCATGCTCGGCGGCGTAGGTTTCGCCGACGGCGGCCTGGTTGGCCCGGAGCCCGACGGGGAAGAGGGCGGCAATGCTGATCAGGCCAAAGGCAATGAGCCCGAGCCCGAGAACCACTTCGATCAGGCTGAAGCGGCGGTCCCTGCGGCGGTGCTGTACGGCAGCGGATGGCATCGGCGATTCCTTCTGTCTGGCAAACTGGAGTCCGCACACTCTGCGGGCACAATCCGGAACTAGCACAAAACCTGCCAATCGCATCGCCTTTGGAAAAAATAAATCGTCGCTGTTCCTGGAGCCGGGAAAACCGCAGACAACCGCCGGAACGGCAGTATATTGCGCCCGTAGCCGCCGGGCATGCCGCCGCCATCAGCCCCCGCGCGGGCGGGCAGGCAAAACATGGCACAGGGAATGCTCGATAAGGCTATTCTTTGGAAGCATTATTTTCCCGATCCTCCCGGAGCAACCCGATGGCCACGTCGACGCCTTCCCGGTCCCAACCCCCGGTCCAGCAGCAGAATGCCAGCCAGCAGCCGCGCGAGAAATTCGAATACCTGGCGATGGACGACGGTGGGCGCGAACTGCGGGGCACGGTGATGGCCATCGACGAGATGGCGGCGGTCGCCAAGCTGACCGCGCAGGGGCTTTTTCCCATCGAGGTCTGGAACAAGAAGCAGAAGGCCCCGGCCAAGGCAGCCGCCAAGGCCGCGCCGCGCCGCCAGCGCACGCGCGAGGACATGGCCCGCTCGTCCAGCCCCAGCCGCGCCCGCAGCATAGGGCAGATTCTCGGCCTTGGCAACGTCATCCCCCAGAAACACTTGGCCCCGATCACCCGGCAGCTTTCCACGATGCTCGACGCCGGGTTGCCGCTGCTGCTCTCACTGCGCACCCTGCAGGAGCAATGCGGGCGCAGCCCCAGCCAGAAAGCCATCAAATCCGTATTGCAGGAGCTGGTGAACTGCGTGGAGAGCGGCATGCCTCTGTCCGAGGCGCTGAGCCTGCACCCCCGCTCCTTTTCCCAGCTCTACGTGGGCCTGGTCCGGGCCGGCGAGGCCGCCGGCGCCCTCGAGGAGGTGCTGAGCCGGCTGGCGGAATACATGGAGAAAAACCTCCGGATGCGCAAGAAGATCAAGTCGGGCATGACCTACCCGGTGGTGGTTCTCGTGATTGCGACAACGATCACGCTGGGCCTGATGATGGGCGTGGTGCCCCAGTTCGCGGAGATGTTCAACGAACTTCTGGAAGGCATTCCCCTGCCGGCCCTTACCCACTTCGTAATCAGCATCAGCGACCTCCTGGTCGAACGCTTCTTCGTCTTCTTCGGCGTCGCCTTCGCCGGCTTCGTCCTGTTGAAAATCTTCCTCCGCACCCGGGTCGGCACCTATGCCTTCGACTGGGCGATCGTGACCTTCCCCCCCGTCAACGGCCTGGTCCGGAAAATCTCCGTCGCCCGCTTCTGCTCCACCCTGGGAACCCTGCTCGACGCGGGCGTGCCCATTCTGGACGCTCTGGGGATTCTGACCGAAACCTCGACCAACGAGCTGGTTAGGCGCACGGTCCGGCAAATCCACTCCTGCGTCTCCGAGGGCGACAAGATCGCGCGTCCCCTCGGCAACTGCAAGGTCTTCCCCAAGATGGTCGTGCGCATGGTCGAGGTGGGCGAGAAGACCGGCGCCCTCCCCAGCATGCTCAAGCGCATCGCCAAAACCTACGAGGAAGAAGTCGAGATGGCCCTCGAGGCGATGATCAGCCTGATCGAGCCTCTCATGATCTGTTTCCTGGCGGTGATGATCGGCGGCATCGTTCTTGCTTTGTTCCTGCCGCTGATCAAAATCATCGAAACTCTGGGTGGCTGAACGCAAACCGAACACTGCCCGGAGACCTTCGCAGATGTGAGAAGTCGCAAAAACGAGAAAATCATGCCGACGCGGGGATCGGGCAACGCACCCAGACTCCGGCCGACCGACGAAGACGGTGGACAGCCGGGGCACAGCAAGGAGCGCAAGCGCAGGACATCATGAAAGGACTCACCGACAAACAGCAAGGCATGCTCGACTACATCGCCCATTTCATGCGGGCCGAGAGCATGGCGCCGACGGTCTACGAGCTGGCCGACCATTTCGGGATCAAGTCCGCCACCGCGCTGGCCCATCTCCGGGCGCTCCAGCGGAAAGGCTACGTGAACCGCAGCTCGAAGGCGCGCAGCCTGACGCTGGTCCACGCCCCCGCCCCCCAGCAGGACGAACTCGTCCTCCGCGTGCCGATTCTGGGCCGGGTCAGCGCGGGCATCCCCCTGCTGGCCGAGCAGCAGGTCGAGGGGGAAGTGCTGCTCGACCCCTCGGCCCTGCCCCCCGGCACCGGCGGCCATCGGCTGTTCGGCCTCCGGGTCAGCGGCGAGAGCATGCGGGACGCGGGCATCCTCGACGGCGACATCGTCGTGGCCAAGCAGACCAACCGCGCCGCCGTCGGCGACGTCGTCGTGGCCATGGTGGAGAACGAGACCACGGTCAAAAGCCTCTATCTGGACCACCGGACCGTGGAACTGCGCCCGGCCAACCCGGACTACCATTCCCTCTTCTACCCGCTTGACAAAGTGGCCATCCAAGGTGTTGTTATAGCCCTGCAGCGAACCTACCGGAATTGACGGAACCGCCGTCACGCGCGCCCCGGGAACTCGCAGGTCCGCGAGCCGGGGCGCTTTCATTTCCGGAACGGCGCGCGCAGCAAGGGAAATCCGGCCGATGGCAACGACAAGAAAAACAACCGCTCTGGCGCTGGCCGCGTTGACCGCGCTGGGCGCCCTGGGCTGGTCCCAGACCAACCGCGGCGACAGCCAGGCGGAACGGCGGCGCCAGGAACTGAAACTGGAACTCCTGCGCGAGCGGGCGCGGATCATCCGCGAGGAACCCGCCGCCGCCGCCCTCAAGGAGCGCATCGAGGTTCTCCAGCTCGAACTGGCCAAGCTGGTGGACAGCCAGCCCGGCGTCCAGCGGCTCCAGGCCGAACTGGCGGCCGTGGAGCTGATTCTCGAACGCCAGGCCCGCGGCAGGAGCAACCCGTGATCGCCCATCTGCACGGTATTCTCGCGGAATGCGAGCTGACGGAAGTGGTGGTGGACGTCCACGGCGTCGGCTACCACGTGTCGGTGCCCCTGAGCACCTTCGACCGCCTGCCGCGCCAGGGCGAAACGGTGCATCTGCTCACCCACCTGCAGGTCCGCGAGGACCTCATGCAGCTTTTCGGCTTCGCCACCCGGGAGGAGCGCCAGCTCTTCCTCCTGCTGCTCGACGTCACCGGCATCGGCCCCCGTCTGGCCCTGAACATCCTGAGCTGCATGAGCGTCGAACGCTTCGCCCAGGCCCTGATGGCGGAGGACCTCAAGGCGCTGGCCAAGATCAACGGCATCGGCAAACGCTCGGCGGAGCGGCTGGTGGTCGAGCTGCGCGAAAAAATCAAGCGGGTCGCCCCCGCCGCCGGTCTCGCCGCCCCCGCGACCACGCTTTCCGTCGACGCCCAGGACGCGGTCAGCGCCCTCGAAACCCTCGGCTTCAAGGCCGACGCCGCCCGCAAGGTGGTCCAGGCCATCTGCGCCGAAGCGGGCAACAAACCACCCACCGCCGAAAACCTTATCCGCAAGGCCCTGGCGAAACTGAATTCGTGACCCCACCCGCATGCCCGAAGAACGATTCATCTCGTCGGAACTGAACGTCAAGGAGGAAGCCTTCGAGTCCTCCCTGCGGCCCCTGTGCTTCGCCGACTTCCCCGGCCAGGACCGGGTGAAGGAGCGCCTGCAGATCATGGTGGACGCCTCCCGCGAGCGGGGCGAACCCCTCGGCCACCTCCTGCTCAGCGGCCCCCCCGGCCTCGGCAAAACCACCCTCGCCAACATCGTCGCCAACGCCCGCGGCGCCTCCATCAAGACCACCAGCGGCCCGGTCATCGAGAAGCCCGGCGACCTGGCCGGCCTGCTCACCAGCCTCGACGAGGGGGATGTGCTCTTCATCGACGAAATCCACCGCCTGCCCATGACCATCGAGGAATACCTCTACAGCGCCATGGAGGACTTCGTCATCGACATCATGCTCGAGCAAGGCGCCGGGGCGCGCTCGATCCGCCTGAACCTCCCCCGCTTCTCGCTCATCGGCGCCACCACCCGCCAGGGCAAGCTCTCCTCCCCCCTGCGCTCCCGCTTCGCCCTCGCCTGCCGCCTCGACTACTACCGGGCCGAGGAACTCTGCATCATCCTCCGCCGCTCGGCGCGGATTCTCAACATCGCGGCCGACGAGGAAGGACTGCACCAGATCGCCCGCCGCAGCCGGGGCACCCCCCGCATCGCCAACAATCTCCTCCGCTGGGTCCGCGACTACGCCCAGGTCCGCGGCGCCAACCACATCGACTCGGCCACCGCCGACGCCGCCCTCCACATGCTGGACATCGACGAGGACGGGCTCGACGAGATGGACAACCGGATACTCGAAGCCATCCTCGTCAAGTTCAACGGCCGCCCCGTTGGCCTGAAAAGTCTGGCCGTGGCGGTGGGCGAGGAAGTGGAGACCATCGAGGATGTCTACGAACCCTTCCTGATCCAGGAAGGCTACCTCATGCGCACCCCCCAGGGCCGCGTGGCCACCGCCAAGGCCGCCCGCCGCTTCGGCCTGGACGGACAGCCCGGCGGTTCCCCCCGCCAGCCCAGCCTGTTCTGAACCGGAAGCGCGCCCGACCAGCCCCGAAAGGATACCCCCCCATGCAGAGCATGACCGGATACGGCCGCGCCACCGCCGAGCGGGACGGCACCCGAGTGACCGTCCAGATCGCCGCCGTCAACAGCAAGAAACAGGCCGAAATCCGCTGCTCGATGCCGCGCGAACTCGGCGGCATCGAACCCTTCGTCCGCCAGGAGCTGCAGGCCCGGATCGAACGGGGCAGCCTGAACGTGAACCTCGCCTACGAACTGGGGCCGGACTGGCGCGGGCGCGCCGTCTCGCTCGATCTGGACGTGGCCGGCCACGTGCTGGCCGAACTGCGCGAATTCGCGGCGCGGCACGGCCTCGCCGCCGACATCCGGGTGGGCGAGCTGCTGGCCGTGCCCGGCGTCACCCAGCAGCGCACCGACCTGCCCGACGAACTGCTCCAGGAACTCGCCCTCGCCGCCCTCGGCCAGGCCATCGACGAGCTGAACGCCATGCGCCGGGCCGAGGGCCTGACCCTGGCCCGGGACCTGCGCGAACGCTGCGCCGCCATGCAGGCGGACGTGGCCGCCGTGGCCGAACGGGCCGACCTCGCCCAAATCCAGCACCGTGACCGCCTCATCGAGCGCATCGCCAAACTCGGCATCGAGCTGGCGACCGACGACGAGCGCCTCGCCCGCGAAGTCGCCTTCTGCGTCGACCGCTCCGACATCACCGAGGAGATCGTCCGCCTGCGCAGCCATCTCGACCAGTTCGCCGCCCTGCTCGGCGAGGACGGGGCCGTGGGGCGCAAGCTGGACTTCCTCGGCCAGGAGATCGGCCGCGAGATCGGCACCCTCGGGGCCAAGACCGCCGACACCGCCATCTCCGAGCGGGTCATCGACTTCAAGGTCGAGCTGGGCCGGGTCCGCGAGCAGTTGCTGAACGTGGAATAGCCGGCGCTACTTCGTCAGTTCCCGGCCCTTCTGGATGGCTTCCTCGCTCTTCCGCTGGATTTCCCGGACCGCGTCCGGGTTCTCCCGGAAATAGCGGTAGGCGAAATACCCCGCCACGGCCAGGATGACCAGCATAATCAGCCGGCGGCGGCGGGCGGCGGCGCGGCGGCGGGCCGCCCGCTCCTGGAACTCGTCGACCGCCGGGCGGGTGTTCTCGTAGTTTTCCCGGCAGGTCGCCGAGCAGAATTCCTCGCCGTGGGCGCGCACGGCGCATTCCCCGCAGATCGGCTTGAAGCAGGTGCAGCAGCGCGTGCTGGCGGCGCGGTCCGGATGGTTCAGGCACACACTGTCGGCGGGGGCTTTGACCTTGGCGCTCATGACGATCTCCTGGTTGCGGGATGAACCTGGCCGAATGTACCACCGGGGCGAGCGTTGCACAACACCTCCCGCGTCCCCCCAACTTGCAGGCGGGGGGGCAATCCTTATATTCTTCCGCCGTTCCAGCCGCTACCGGACCATCCGGCAACCAGGGAGCAAGCCATTGGCAGCGACGAGCGAAACGCAAGCAGAGAAAACCCGGTCCGGCCTGGGCGACGCGGGGCGGGGCCTGTTCCGCGACGCCCGCCGCTTCTTCGAGACCGAACTCTGGGACCGCGATCTGGCCACCCTGCCGCGCATGCGCCAGTTTCTCTTCGCGCTATGCCGGATCGTCGTGATCGTGGTGAAAGGCTTCCTGGTGGACAACTGCGGCCTGCAAGCCTCGGCCCTCACCTACATCACCCTCATGTCGATGGTGCCGATGATGGCGCTCATGTTCTCCTTCTCGAAGGGCATCGGGCTCCAGAACCGGCTGATCGAGGACATCGGCCTCGAACGCCACGAAATCGTGCAGATGGTGGACGGGCGGGAGGTCACCGAAATCCAGTTCACGATCGCCACGCCGGCGAAAAACGGGAACGGCGAGGCGAAAAACGGTGCCCCCATGGGGCTGCATTCCCTGCCGGAGCCCGCCCAGCGCGTGGTGGTGCAGATTTTCAGCTACGCGGAAAACACCCGCTTCGGCAAGCTGGGACTCATCAGCCTGCTCCTGATTTTCTGGGCCGTCATCAATTCCGTGTCCCGGGTCGAGCACTCCTTCAACCAAATATGGGGCGTGACCAAGGCGCGGCCCCTGCTGCGGAAAATCTGCGACTATTTCTTTGTGCTGGTGCTGATTCCCGTCGCCTTCCTGGTGGCGACCAGCGCCACCGCCATGCTTGAGTCGCCCGCCATCACGAGCCGCCTGCAGGAGTGGACCGGGCCGCTGTACCTGCTCTACGGCAAGCTGATCCGCCTGTCCGGCCTTGTTCTGGTGGGGCTGGCCTTCTCGTTCCTCTACATGTTCATGCCCAACACCAAGGTGAAGGTGTTCCCCGCCCTGGTGGCGGGCTGCGCCACGGCCCTGCTCTGGATCATCGTCCAGTTCGCCTACATCCGCCTGCAAGTGGGGCTGACCAAGTTCAACGCCATCTACGGCACCTTCGCGGCGCTGCCCTTCTTCCTGGCCTGGCTCTACGCGAACTGGACGATCATCCTGTTCGGGGCCGAGGTCAGTTTCGCCATCCAGCATCACGAGACCTATGTGCTGGAAGGCACCACCGCCAAGGTGCCGATCGCCGCGCGGGTGGCGCTGGGCATCGCCTGCGTCCACGAGGCGGCGCGGGCCTTCCTGCTCGGCGAGGCCCCTTGGTCGGCGGCGGGCTATTCCCGCCGGAACATGGTCTCGGCCCGGCTCGTGCTCGAGGTCTGCGGCGTGCTGGCCGAAAAGGGCATCCTGGTCTCGGTCGAGGAACGCGACGGGCGCTTCATGCCGGGGCGCGACATTGCCCTGCTCACCCCCGCCGACGTGGAGGAGGCGTTCCGCGGCCACGGCAATCCCATCTCCCACGACCTCTTCCGCCTCCTGCCGAAGCCATTGGTCCCCGCCTTCGTCGCCGCCTACGACGACTATGCCGACGGCCTGCGCCACGCCAGTTTCCGCGAACTGGCGGTCGCCGGCCAACCCGTTCCGGACCCCCATGTCTAAATCGCCCCGCCCATCTCCCCGTTCCCCCTTTCTCCTTGCCCTTGGCCTGCTGATGGTGCTGGTCACGCTGGCCGTCATTCTGGAATTCGACGGTCCCTGCAAAGGCTGGTTCGGCCGTCTGCGCGAGCGCCTGCAACCCGCGCCGGCCGCGCCGACCCAGCCAGCGGCGACGACGACGCCTCCCGCCGTCCTTCCCTCTCCCCCCCCGCCGCCGGTCGCGCCCGTCGCTTCCAGCCCCGAACCCATGACCGC
The DNA here is from genome assembly GCA_001603055.1 of Victivallales bacterium Lenti_02. Taxonomy (GTDB): domain Bacteria; phylum Verrucomicrobiota; class Lentisphaeria; order Oligosphaerales; family Lenti-02; genus Lenti-02. The sequence continues at coordinate 319 of LVAZ01000086.1, read as the reverse complement.
AGAACCCGCGCCGCCGGCCCGCAGCGAAATCGAGGAGCGCTACGAGGCAATTTTCCGCCGCATTCTGGCCGAACTGCCCCAGCCCAACGTCGGCGACGCCTGCGAGTTCACCCTGCTCCAGGGCGAACGGGTCCAGGGGACCATCGCGAAACTGGAGGCGGGCCGGATCACCCTGCGCATGGAATACGGCACCATGACCTATCCGGTGCATGTGATCGAGCCGCGCGACACCCTGCGGCTCTTCCCCACCATCGCCGCCCGCTACCGGGCGCTCGCCGAACTCCGCCAGCAGAACCAGCCGCCGCAGTCGGCCCCGCCC